>CAZGCG010000535.1:0-2094 GCA_964524205.1 uncultured Sphingobacterium sp.
ATTCTTCCCGATTCGTATTACCTAAATCAACTCTTCCAGGTCGTAATAGTGAATTTCCCCTAAATGGAGTAACAGAATCCGGAGCTCCCTATTCATATACTGTACCGGTTGTTCAAATCGACAATTATTATAATTCTCAGCAAAGTTATACTGGTCTGTTTGCCTATGACGGCAGCTTTGTGAAACTGCGTCAGGTTATTTTAGGGTATAGGCTTCCTATTTCAAAAGTAGGTGCATTGAAATTTCAATCTGCTACTTTATCTGCAGTCGCAAGAAATTTATTCATTTTATATAGTAAAACTGAAAATTTCGATCCTGAATCAAGTAATACCAGTGACAATGCTCAGGGTTTGGAGGCCTTCGGTCTGCCAAGAACGAGAAGTATTGGTTTAAATCTACAGGTAAAGTTTTAATCATTTAATCAAATGGATATGAAAAATCATTTTTTCAGAAATACAGCAGTTATTTTAACAATGCTATTCGGAATTTCCTGTGATAAGGGTTTTGAAGAATTAAATGTGAATCCTAATGCCGCCACAAGTGTAGTGCCGGAGTTTTTATTAACTAAGGCACAGTTATCATCGGCCAGATTCGAATATTTTATGCTAGGCGGAGCTATGCAGCATATGGCTACTTATAATATTGGTCAGGCACAAGGCGACAAATATGTGGGTAATCTGGGTTGGCAATCAAATCTTTTCGAAAACTTTTACATCAATGAAGGACTTGAAATAGAAGAAGTAATTAGATCGGTCTCGGGCAATCCCGACTTTATCAATAAACTTGCGGTTGCCCGTATATGGCGCGCTTTTGTATACCATCGCATAACGGATATGTATGGAGATATTCCATATAAGGAAGCTGGAAAAGGCTCTTCCGATAAAATTTATAAACCTAAATATGATAAGCAATCTGATATTTATGCAGATATGCTTAAGGAATTGGATGAAGCTGCAAAAAGTTTTAATACTGCAAAACCTACCTTCGGCTCTGCAGATTTGGTTTATGCTGGTAATATCCCCAAATGGCAGAAATTCGCATATTCACTGATGTTGAGATTAGGGATGCGATTAAGTAAAATTGATCCTGCCATGTCAGAAACCTGGGTAAAAAAGGCGATTGCCGGCGGGGTTATCATCAATGACAGTGACATGGCTACAATTCAATACGTTGAAGGAGGCCAGATCTCAAATCGTAATCCAATTGCCCAGGCTTTAATGGATTATGACTACAATACCCCACAGGCGATAGATAATAGGTTGGGAGGGAAATTGGCAAAAACATTGATTGATCATTTGAAGAATACTAAAGATCCCAGGCTTAATGCACTTGCAGTTGTATGGGTTCGTGCTTCACCTACAACCCCCATTGTCGCAGATACTGCAACTGCATTACAATCCGGTATGCAAAATGGGGTTTGGGATGCTGCACCCTCAAATTTTGGGACTTATTCAGAGCCTAATCCTAATACTTTGCTGCGCTACAATGCACCTATGTTTATGTTTACTGCATCTGAGAGTAATTTACTCTTAGCTGAAGCAGCTATCAGAGGATGGTATGCCGGAAGTGCTGAAGATTCATTTAACAGAGGTGTAAGATCAGGAATACAACAATGGGGCTTATATGGACCGGCAGGGGTAATTGCAACTAACAGGATTGATGCTTATTTAAAGCTGAATGCCTTTAAGACTACCGGGACATTTAATGAAAAGCTGAATCAGATATCCACTCAAAAATGGGTTGGACTTTGCTTTATTGATGAATATGAGGTCTTTTCAACCTGGCGTCGTACCGGATATCCGGCTTTAGTTCCAACGAATTATCCGGGGAACCTCTCAGGAGGGACGATTCCAAGACGTATGGTTATCGGTCCAAATGAGCAGAACTCAAACAGTGAAAACTTTATAGCTGCAATGACCCGGCAGGGTGGAGCTAACTTTAATATTTTAACAAACCGGGTTTGGTGGGACGTTAAATAGGCTGATAAATAAATTAGAAATCAATATTGTTTTGTCGAAATTATTTAATGCAATACAATAAAAATAAGCTAATGAAAAGAAGAAATTTCTTAGAGAAAACACTAGCTACAAGTGG
>CAZGCG010000536.1:0-2093 GCA_964524205.1 uncultured Sphingobacterium sp.
AGGTTGAAGATTTCAGCAACATTCTATTTTATAAGTTAGCACCTGCTGCAGTTGAGATATTCAAGTTTAATCCAGCTAATGATGGTACACCATATGCAATAACTTTAGATGCACAAGAAAATGTTTATGCTTCGTTAGGACCGTCTAAGGGTATTTATAAAATTGACCAACAAGGTTCACTAACCCAATGGGCATTAAAGGGAGCTGAAACTTTTTTTACTTCAATTACGTATGGAACTCCATCGGGAATTTATGGTGCTAGAAGGGTGAGGGGCGTTTTTCAAATCCTGCAAAATGCAGAACCATCAATCTATGTTTCTTATGCTGCTGGTGTTGGCGGAGCTACAGCAGATACTGATTTTGATCAGGATCTGAATATGTGGCTTGGTGCAAACGGTTCAATTATTAGCGTGACGCCATCAAAAGTGATTAAAGGGTTCTCATTTACAGGTAATAATATCATTGCCATAAAAATATTTAATGGTGCAATATTTGCGATTTCAACTACAAATAACGAGCAGGTTTTATGGAAAATTCCTATTATAAATGCTGATAGTATTGGAACACCAGAACTATATTTTAATTTCACTTCTATAGTTGATCCGACAATAAAGCTAGTTGATCTTGCTATTGCTGCTGACGGAGATATTTATTTAGGCACAGATGCCGTAGTTGACCCGATTTACATTATCCATCAGGATAAATCTTTTGAAAAACTCTATCCTGGTGTTTTGACCTCGTCAGTTACTTCACTTAGCTGGGGAAATGGTAATTATCTTTATATGACGAGAACGGTAGTATTCAAACCGGGAAGCGCAGAAATTGCAGAACCCCAAACCATTTATAGAATTGATATGGAAAAACAAGGTGCTCCATCATATGGGAGATGATTTTAACTAACTAACAAACTACTTACAAAAAGGAAAGGTACGATATGAAACACAAACTTTTACTTGCTCTGGTTACGGTTCTTCTTCTCAGCGTAACCGGATATTCTCAATGGGTTAATTCGGGTGCTTGGCCTGATGGTACACTTCTCGGCCAATTACACGGTGTTGCCGTTGATCCTGATGGCAAGGTATGGACAGGAAATTTTAACCCTGAAAAATATTTACCTGCAGGTTCAACTGATACAGTAACAGCTAACCTGATCCGAGTTTTCAATCCTGATGGAAGCCCTGCTTCATTTTCACCAGTATGGCGCGTTGTTGGTAACGGTATTAATGATACATTAAAAGGCAGTAACGTTAGAGGAATGAGAGCTGATCACAATGGTAATATTCTTATTACATTCGGTAATCAAAGAATGTACAGAATTAATTATCTGACCGGTGAAGGAATGAATAAAGTTCAGATGACTTTAGGAACATCTCCTACAGCACCAGCAGTTAGTTCTGATGGAAAAATATTTGTTGGTCCTGTAGTTAATGCCGGTTCTAAGATACAGGAATTTGATGCTGATTTTAATTATATCGGTGATGCGGTTTCTTTCACATTATCTGGTTTCTCAAGAAGTATGGAATGTTCTGCTGATGGTAATACACTCTACTTTCCAAGCTATTCAAGAGGTTTAATAATTGTTTATGAAAGACCTGATGAGTTTGGAATATTTGATTCAGTTGGAACAATATTGGACGGTGTTGATTGCGAATCTATTGCTTTCAATAAAGCAACAGGAAATTTATGGGTATCTGCTGGTTCATATAATGATATGCCGGATCCACCATATACACCTAATACCTGGTACGAATACAACATAGGTACAAGCACAGTACTGGACAGTTTAAAATGGGAATTCGTTACACCTTTAAGCCCAACAGAAAGACCAAGAGCAATTGATTTCAGTCCTAACGGAAACACAGCTTATATTGGCTGCTTTGGCGGCGCAGGTTATATGCTTGTACAAAAAGTTGATAAAACAGTAGGCGTTGAAGATCAGGGTGAAGTTGTAGTTAATGGATATAAACTATCACAGAACTATCCTAATCCATTTAACCCGACAACAAAGATCAACTTTGAGCTTTCAGCAAGCGGTTTTACAACATTAAAGATTTATGATATGCTCGGTAATGAAGTTGCAACATTGGTTCAGA
>CAZGCG010000537.1:0-2091 GCA_964524205.1 uncultured Sphingobacterium sp.
ATAATTACCAAAATTATTGCAACAACGAAAATTCAATTGACAAATAAACAAATCAACAAATAGACAAATCAGCAAAATGAAATTCTTCATCGACACCGCAAATCTCGCCCAGATCAAAGAAGCACAGGCATTGGGAATATTAGACGGAGTAACCACAAACCCAAGCCTGATGGCCAAAGAAGGCATTACAGGCGATCAAAATGTAATTAACCACTATAAAGCCATCTGTGCATTGGTTGATGGAGATGTCAGTGCTGAGGTAATTGCTACTGATTTTGAAAATATGGTGAAAGAAGGTGAAATTCTTGCCGCACTTGATCCAAAGATTGTTGTTAAAGTACCGATGATCGCCGAAGGAATCAAAGCAATTAAATACTTCAGTTCAAAAGGTATTAAAACAAATTGTACGCTCGTATTTTCTTCCGGACAGGCACTTCTGGCAGCAAAAGTTGGAGCAACTTACGTCTCTCCTTTCATTGGTCGTCTGGATGATGTTTCTACCGATGGATTAACCCTGATTGAAGATATCAGATTGATCTATGATAACTATGGCTTTGAAACCCAAATTCTGGCCGCTTCAGTCCGTCACCCAATGCACATTATAAATTGCGCTAAAATTGGTGCTGATGTAATCACCGGACCACTGGCAGCGATGATTGCCTTATCAAAACATCCTTTGACTGATAGCGGACTAGCAACATTTCTTGCTGATCATGCGAAAGCTGCAGGGAAATAAGCTTTAAGCTAAAAGCAGAAAGCTAAAAGCTAAAAGAGAAAAGCATGGAGTGTAAAACTCTATGCTTTTTGTAATTTCAGGCCTATCCTTTAAATTATTGAATGCATTAGTAAAAATGGAACCGGACAATAAATACGATATTCTGATCATTGGTGGGGGGCCTATCGGACTTGCCTGTGGAATTGAGGCAAAAAAAGCCGGACTGACTTACATCATACTCGAAAAAGGCTGTCTGGTTAATTCGCTATACAATTATCCGGCGAATATGACCTTCTTTTCTACTTCTGATAAACTGGAAATCGGTGGTATCCCTTTTGTCAGCAATAACATAAAGCCAACCCGATCTGAGGCCCTTGAATACTACAGAAGGGTGACTGAGCATTTCGACCTTAATCTCAGGCTCTTTGAGGCGGTGAAATCTGTCAGGCAAGAAGGCAATAGCTATCGCATTGAAAGCAGTAAATCGGAATATGAAGCTGCTAATATCATTATCTCCACAGGGTTTTATGATATTCCCAATCTGCTGAATATCCCCGGAGAAGATCTTCCTAAAGTTAAACACTATTATAAAGACCCTCATTTTTATGCCAAACAGCATGTTCTTGTAGTTGGCGCCAACAATTCATCTGTGGATGCTGCACTTGAAACCTATCGTAAAGGCGCTCAGGTAAGCATGGTGATCCGGGAGTCAGAAATCGGGCAGAGGGTAAAATACTGGGTCAGACCTGATATCGTAAACCGGATAAAGGAGGGCAGCATTAAAGCCTATTTTAATTCAAACTTGTCAGAAGTCAGGGAAAACGAAGTTGATATAATCGGTCCGGAAGGAACAATCACAATCCAAAATGACTTTGTTTTGGCCATGACAGGTTATCAGCCTGATCTGAGTTTTCTAAGGAAATTAGGAATCAATATCTCAGATGACGAAAAACAGGTCCCGGAGCACAATCCCGAAACAATGGAAACCAATATGAAAGGCATTTACCTCGCCGGAGTGATCTGCGGCGGCATGGATACGCATGTTTGGTTCATTGAGAACTCGAGGGTTCATGCGGAGAAAATAATTAAGCAGTTGATAATTGACAGTTGAAAATTGACAGTTGACAATTAGTAATTGTGCTACATTGGGATTTTCTACTCCATTCCAAAACACCCCTCTGTCCATCCGCCAAAGGCATAAATGACCCCTTTTAGATGGATATGAACTATCTTTTTCTCTGTTTTTGTTGGCTCTTTGCAAATTATATTCCTATGCCCACACTATTTATTCTTAACTACCTATAGTCCGTTGTCAATTGTCAACTGTCAATTGTCAACTCAACTAATTAAGTTCAAAATCTCCGTCAAAGGCTGAT
>CAZGCG010000538.1:0-2091 GCA_964524205.1 uncultured Sphingobacterium sp.
TAAGAACGAATTAACGATTCTTTAAATCTACATAGGTTCGAACTATTTCACCCGTAAATATCTGTCTTGGTCTGCCAATTGGCTCTTTATTCTCACGCATTTCCTTCCATTGAGCAATCCATCCAGGTAAACGCCCTAAAGCAAAAAGCACAGTGAACATATCCGTTGGAAAGCCTAAAGCCCGGTAAATAATACCAGAATAGAAATCTACGTTAGGATAAAGCTTACGATCAACAAAATAAGGATCGTTCAAAGCTGCAGTTTCAAGTTTCTTTGCAATATCCAGAACCGGATCATCAATACCCAGTTTGTCAAGAATTTCATCACATGCTTTTTTAATAATTTTAGCACGCGGATCAAAATTTTTGTAAACACGATGACCAAATCCCATCAATCTGAAACCATCGTTTTTATCCTTTGCTTTATTGATCCATTTATCGGTATCACCCCCATCATTCTTAATCTCCTCAAGCATCTCAATTACTGCCTGGTTAGCGCCACCATGAAGTGGACCCCAAAGCGCTGAAATACCTGCTGAAATGGAGGCGTATAAATTACAGTCTGATGAACCTACCATTCGAACAGTTGAAGTTGAACAGTTTTGCTCATGATCAGCATGAAGAATGAATAAAACATTCATAGCCTTTACCACTACCGGATCGATTTCGATTTGTTCTGTACGCTGACCAAAGGTCATATTCAGAAAATTACTTACATAATCCAGGTTGTTTTGTGGATATATGATCGGATGTCCGAGTGATTTCTTATAAATCCAGGATACCACTGTAGTCATTTTTGCAAATAACTTGATAATGGTCAGATTTTGCTCTTCCGGAGTTTGCTTTGCATTTAGTGACTCAGGATAAAAAGAAGAAAGGGAGCAGATTAGTGAAGAAAGCTGACCCATAGGATGGGATTTTGAAGGAAAGCCATCAAAAAATTTCTTCATATCCTCATGAACAAGAGTATGTCTTGAAATACTAGACTGAAAGGCATCAAGTTGCGTTTGATTTGGTAATTCACCATAGATCAACAGATAAGCAACTTCTATAAAAGTAGATTTCTCTGCTAACCCTTCAATACCATAGCCTCTGTATTTTAATATTCCATCTTCCCCATCTAAAAACGTAATGGCACTTTTTGTTGCGCCTGTATTTTTATATCCAGAATCAAGAGTTATATATCCACTTGCGTCCCGAAGTTTAGAAATATCAATGGCCTTTTCACCTTCAGTACCAGTAATGATTGGCAGTTCGTAAATTTGTTCCCCTATTTTAAGGGATGCTGATTCTGACATAAAATTCTAATAGTTGATTCACAAAACTAATAATTATGTGCGCTTTTGACCTAATTTTGGCAAAAGCTTTTGCAATATTTTTGTTAAAAAATTAAAAAAGTATATAAATAGTAAAAGATTGACTGGTATTTATTGAGAAATGAATAAAAATTTTCAAACCTTAAAACAGGTGAGAATTATTTCTTTGCTATAGTTTCTTTCACTTCACCGCAGTGAAGCATCTCATCACCATAATACGGGTTCATTATTTCCTCCTGTGAAGAAAGCCAGTATCCACCTTCTCCCTCATTAGCCATCGGACAATATTGAACATAAATACTACCTGACGATATCTCAGATTGTTTAAACAAAGTAATTACATCATTACTCAGAGCAGTAAAAGTGGTACGCTGCTCTGAAAGATCTGTACTGGCGGCAATTTTATCAGCTAAAACTGCGGTGTTTTCAGATCCCTTAACCTTACGCAGAGCAATGGCAAGCTCTGATGCCGCTGTTCGTGCTTCTGATGCATTTGATGTAACAAGTACATTCTTAAGATCCTCATAACATTTATAGGCCTGATTGATTGATGTGTCTCTTAATTCAACTTCAACTGCAGGTACCGTCGCAAGCGAATCACTTGCAGGAGTCTCTTTGTTTTCCTGAGTCTGGTTGCAGGCTGCAAACAGAGCAACTATTGCAAAAATTGAAATACTAAATTTTATATTATACATGATAATTGGGTTTTATAGCTCAAATATCGAAATTTTATTGAAAGAAGATAAGAAATGGGAGTATCAAACCAAAAGAAGACC
>CAZGCG010000539.1:0-2088 GCA_964524205.1 uncultured Sphingobacterium sp.
GGCGACGAAGGATCTCATCACTATGAGTATGAAATTTTGCTGAAGCAGGAATTATCTCACTATTTGTGGGTAATCCACTAGTAAATCTTAATCTTTAATAAATATTGTAGCTGTCAAATCATTTTTTGAGCCTCACCCTGCGTACGGAACTACTCGTTTCAAGTTTTGAGCTGCCCTCTCCAAGGGAGAGGGTTTAAAGTTACTGCAAGGATATTCTCCAATTTGAAGCCTCTAAAATATTAGATTTCGCAGCTATTAAGAATCCAATAAAAGTTTTAGATTTATTCCTTCAATAAAGCAGGATACCTCAGACCTCAGATTTCAGGCATCAGATTTCCGATAACCGAATTAAGTATAAAACCTACCCCCCTTATTGCACTCTATTTAAAAAATCTCTTATCTTGTTTTATAATTTGATTTTATTCCCGCAGGTGCGGTTTGGATTTAAAAATAAAACAATATAGAGATGAAAAATAATCGCAGAGATTTTCTTAAGGTAGCAGGAATAGCTGGCGTTGGAGTGGTTAGCAGTAGTATGCTGAGCAGCCTCGCATCTTGTACTGATTCAAACCAGGGAACAAAGGCCCCAATTGTTGACAATGAAACACTAGATCCAACCAAGCAAAGTATCATAGGCCTCTATGGGCCATGGGCTAGTTCACTGATTGAGAATAAGGTTCCTTCCCACTCTTTCAGGAATACAAAATGGCAAAATATTGATCAGTGGAAAGCATCTGCAAATGAGCGTATACTTGATCGGCTTGGAATTCCTGAAATCGGGGGCACTCCAAAGGTTACTGTAAAGAAACAATATGAATATGATGGTCTGCACATAGAAGAGCTAAGCTGGCAATTGCCTTACGGCCGTCCAACAGAAGCTATTTTACTGAAACCAGCAAATGCGAAAGGTGCTTTACCGGGAATTCTGGCATTCCATGATCATGGAGCAAACAAATATTTTGGAACCAGGAAAATTACACGTACCTCCGAAAAGCAGCATCCCGACATAGTAGAGCATCAGAAAACATATTATAGCGGTATGGCATGGGCGAATGAAATTGCTAAGCGTGGTTATGTCGTTCTGGTATCTGATGCATTTCCTTTTGCCAGTCGCAGGGTGATGATGCAGGATCTTCCTGCAAATATGCGGAAGGGTTTGAGTGATAAGGATCCTGAGAATTCTGAAAATATTAAGGCATATAATACCTGGGCATCTGATCATGAGCATATTATGGCTAAGTCACTTTTTTGCGCCGGTACTACCTGGCCAGGTGTCTTTTTTGCTGAAGATCAGAAAGCGCTTGATGTTCTATGCGCCCGCAAAGATGTGAATCCTGATCAGATCGGATGTGCAGGATTATCAGGCGGAGGTATGCGTACCGTATTTATGGGCGGATTGGATTCAAGGATAAAATGTGCGGTCTGTGTTGGCTTCATGACAACCTGGAAAGATCTGATACTTAATAAATCCTTTACTCATACCTGGATGACCTATGTTCCGGTCCTGCCTAAGGAAATGGACTTTCCAGAGATTCTTGGATTGAGGGCTCCACTTCCAACTCTGGTATTAAACGATTCTGAAGATCAATTATATACTTTGCCGGAAATGCAGAATGCCGATAAAATCCTTAAAGAAGTCTATACAAAAGCAAAAGCAGAGGATAAGTATAAATGCTCCTACTATCCGGGTCCGCATAAGTTTGATAAGGACATGCAGAAGGAAGCTTTCGACTGGTTTGATCAGTGGCTGAAAAGCTAATGAGCAAATTTGAAAATTAGCAAATGAGCAAATGGGATGAGTACTTCATTTGAAGTTATCGTTCTTGTCTTTATTCCTTGCTCTTTGTTCTTTAATCCATTTGATTTGTCAATGAGGGAACCGATAGCGATCGGGTTGTCTATTTGTCGATGAGGGGAATGTGCAAATGAGAGAATTAGCAAATGGGGTACAGACTTAAATCGAAATCACATAGGCGATTAGAAAGTCGATTTCGTCACCCGATAGCTATCGGGTTGTCTATTTGTCCATTAGAGAATCACTGTTGTCCGGTTAAAATAAAATTTCAGATAAAATAGTCATTTACATCC
>CAZGCG010000540.1:0-2087 GCA_964524205.1 uncultured Sphingobacterium sp.
AGAACTAATCGTTCAACGGAAAGATCACCACCCATTGCAAGCAGGCCATCGGGTTCAGCTAAATGAACCGGTGGAAAAATGAGTTCCTTATCGTCTAATGCAAAAATCACGGGTACAAAAATAGCCGACAACTTTTTTGGGTACTTACATATCTTTGCGTCGCTTTAGAATTTTGCCCAACCTGCAATTGGGGTTCAAAGCCTGTCCCGGTTTCACGGGATGAATTAAAATTCATACATCATGGCACAACTACACAATCGCATCTCCCGCAAGGAGCTGAAGGAAGCTGTTTTAAGCGACCCTACTCCAAGGATCACCATTTCTTTTTACTGTTATTTTAAAATTCAAAATCCCCAGGAATTCCGCAATAGGTTATACCGGGATTTAAAGGAAATTGGAGTGTTGGGAAGAATTTATGTCGCTGAGGAAGGAATTAATGCTCAGATCAGTGTTCCGTCTGACAATCTTGATAAGTTTAGAAGTTATTTGTATTCAATCGAACCTCTTAACGGAGTAAGGCTGAACCTGGCTGTAGATGATGATGGCAAATCCTTTTTTGTATTAGATGTTAAAGTACGTAAAAAGATTGTGGCAGATGGTATCGAAGATCCGGAGTTTGACATGGGCAATAAAGGTAAATATGTAAATGCCGAACAGTTTAATAAATTGACCGAAGACCCTGATACGGTTGTAATAGATATGCGAAATTATTATGAGTATGAGGTTGGTCATTTTCAGAATGCGATTGAAGTACCCTCTGATACCTTTAGGGAGCAGTTGCCCATGGCAGTAGATATGATGAAAGATAAAAAGGACACCAATATTATCATGTATTGTACAGGTGGTATTCGTTGTGAAAAAGCTTCGGCCTATATGCTGCACAAGGGGTTTAAAAACGTTTTTCACCTGGAAGGAGGTATTATTAATTACACGAGACAGGTTAAGGAAAAGGGATTGCCCAATAAGTTTATCGGTAAAAACTTTGTTTTTGATGACAGGTTAGGAGAACGTATCACAGATGACATCATTGCAAACTGCCATCAATGCGGAAAACCAGCAGATACCCATACCAATTGCAAAAATGACGGTTGTCACCTCCTTTTCATTCAATGTGATGAGTGTGCTGAAAGATTTGAAGGCTGTTGCAGTAAAGAATGCCAGGATACTATTCATCTTCCGTCCGAAAGAAGAAAAGAACTCCGGAAAGGGGTTGATAAAGGCCGAAATATTTTTAATAAATCAAGGGTAAGGGTAAGGCCAGGAATTAAATAATGAACAGGTATTTGCTTTAATAAGCCATAGAATTCCTCTCCATGATAATCAGCCTGCTAACAGCAGGCATTTTTTTAATACAGGCAATCCGGGGCGATAAAATTGTCGTATTTATATCTTAGCCAGCCTTTCCCCCGAAAATTCAACTACTAGAAATCCGGTATTCTGCGAAAATTTTTAACCTAACCATTTTTTCGTGCCATGAATACTACTATACTATCTCTGCCAAAGATTTATTTGTCTATTCGTTCTATTGGTGTAACACAGGACCTGGATGAATACGAAAAAAGAAAGCTGGCCATATTCAATATTCTTAATTGCATGGCGATTTTTACCGGATTTCTGATTCCGGTTGCCGGCATGTTCAATAATGATAATTTTCCTCCTTTGGCATGGATTGCCGCAGTTTCCCCGGCCATAATAAGTGCTTTTGTGCTGATTGGCGTATATAAAAGAAAGTATGAGCAGGCCAAAATGGTTTACTTTATTTTCTATCCTTTTCTCACATCACTTGCTTATGCATCACAGATTGATATAGGAATCGAACTTTTCTTTTTTGTGTACGGGGTGCTGGCAGTGTTCCTGCTTAAGAATATACTGCATGCAGTTATTGCTTTTGCTTTTTCTTCCCTTTTGTATTGTATAGTAGCCATTTTCTGGAATGACTATGAGATAAAGCTTATAGAAGTAAACCCTGCTTTTTATGTATTCAATCATATACTGGCAGTAATATTTATTTTTTTCAGCCTGTATCTTTTCAAGACAGAAAATAATGCATACCTGTACGGCCTCAGAAATCAGAACAAAAAACTATC
>CAZGCG010000541.1:0-2072 GCA_964524205.1 uncultured Sphingobacterium sp.
GGATGTAAATGACTATTTTATCTGAAATTTTATTTTAACCGGACAACAGTGATTCCCTAATTTCTACATTCAACTTTATTCCTTAAATTTAATCATGGCATTTATACTTGACCAAACTAACTCGATCGCAAATCATTTCCTGGCTGAACTGCGTGATGCACAGATACAGCAGGATAGCATGCGTTTTCGTAGAAATATGGAGCGTCTGGGTGAAATTTTTGCCTATGAAATAAGTAAGACCATGAGCTTTACCGATATTGAGTTTGAGACTAGCCTCGGAACTGCATCGGTTCAGGTTATGAATGAGCTGCCGGTGCTGGCCACGATTCTGAGAGCTGGTCTGCCTCTTCATCAGGGTCTTTTAAACTATTTTGACAGAGCCGATTCTGCTTTTATTTCTGCCTATCGTAAAACCACCAAAGGACATAACTTTATTATCAAGATCGAATATATATCTGCTCCATCCCTGGATGGTAAAATTTTGCTTGTGGCAGATCCGATGATTGCAACCGGTGAAAGTATGGTGCTTTGCTGTAAAGAATTATTAGCTCAATATAAGATCAAAGAGTTGCACATAGTCGGTGTTATTGCCTGTAAGGTAGGAATTGAGCACATAAAGGCAAATCTCCCCAAAGCGAAACTATGGATAGGTTCTGTAGATGAAGAACTGACTACAAAATCCTACATAGTACCCGGTCTGGGTGATGCAGGTGACCTATCCTTCGGTGTTAAGGAATAAAACCTTGTTTTTGAAGATAATATAAGCTGTCCCTTTTCGGCTATTATCCGTTAATTTGCATTATAAATTTAGCAATCAGTTTTAATGCACTATAAACACCTTTTTTTTGATCTGGATCATACTATCTGGGACTTTGATAAAAATGCGGAAGAGACACTGAATGAACTCTACCATACCTATAAACTCAGGGATCTTGGTTTGCATTCTGCTGATCGCTTTATTGAAGTATATACCCACAATAACCATCAGCTTTGGGCAGAATACCATGTGGGTAAAATAACTAAACAAAAGCTCAGGGAAACCAGATTCTCTAAAACTTTTATTGACCTCGGACTTTCACCGAATCTTATTCCTCAACGGTTTGAGGATGATTATGTAAATATTTGCCCTACAAAGACCAACTTGTTTCCTAAAGCACATGAAACCCTTAGCTATCTTAAAGAAAGGTATTCATTACATCTGATATCAAATGGGTTCAAAGAATCAACAGAGCTAAAGGTCAGTAATAATGGTCTGAATGTGTATTTCGAAAATGTGGTCATTTCGGAAGTAGTGGGGTTTAATAAACCCGACAAGGCTATCTTTAATCATGCACTGACTCTGGCAAATGCAGGTATTTCTGAGAGTATCATGATCGGGGATAGCCTTGAAGCGGATATTCGGGGAGCACAGGATTATGGAATGAGAGCTATTTATTTTAATCCTGAAAGAAAGGAAAAACCAGAGGATGTGAATCAGGAGATAACATGTTTAAGTGAACTAATGACTTTATTATGAGTGTAGAAAGGCATTACAAATCCATCTTGAAAACTGTAGCAGAATATGAAAATCTTCTGGCAAAGGTATCTGAGGAGGAATTTATTCAAAGTCCTCCGGATGGCGGGTGGTCCTATTCTGAAACCTATTCTCATATTTTTCAATCTAACCTGCTTTCACTCCATTCAACAGAGAAATGTATTGTGGGCACCGGTGTTTTAAGCAGGAAAAGAATACACTGGATGGCCTGGCTGATTTTATTTTTTGGGAGATTTCCCCCTGTAAAGTTTAAAGCCCCGGAGAGGATTGCTGCAATGACGACAAAGATCAACAGGGAAGATGCACTAAACCTGATTGCTAAATTTAAAATCCGTCTTGGGGAGATTAAATCAAAGATTCACAAAGCAAACCCTTATCAAAAAACAAAACATCCCCGGCTCGGGCTTTTGAATGCGAAAGAATGGTTCCGATTTATTGAAGTGCATACCATACATCATACACGGCAACTTAGGAGGATTGGGAGGAAGCTAAAAGCTAAAAGCTAAAAATGGAGAATTAAATTAGTGTATTTTATTCA
>CAZGCG010000542.1:0-2068 GCA_964524205.1 uncultured Sphingobacterium sp.
AGATATAGTGTTTTTGCCTTATTACTGGCCGGTTCTATAGTGAATCCGCTTTTTGCACAGGAGCGAATCACCCTGAAAAGGGCTACTGAACTGGTAATTGAGAATAATCTTCAGATCAAGCAGGCTCAATTTTCTGAAGCCGTATCTGAAGAGAACCTGAGCCAGTCAAAGCTTGCCATTTATCCTAATCTAAATGCTAGTACAGGTCTTAATTTTAATTTTGGACGTAGTATTGACCCCTTGACCAACCAGTTTATCAATCAGGCAATTACATCAAATAGTGGGAGTGTAACATCTAATACAAATCTTTTTCAGGGATTCAGAAGGATGAATGAAATTTCCCAGAACAAACTTCAGCTTGAAGCCGATAAAAGTAATACCCAAAAGGTTAAGAATGATCTTGTATTGGCTGTTGTTACCAATTATTTATCGGTTCTAAATGCTCAGGATCTTTTAATTGCATCACAGCAGCAACTGGATATTGCGAATCAGCAACTGGATATTGAGCAAAAATTCTTTGATGTTGGGAATAAAACACTTGCCGATCTTTCGCAGGCGAAATCGCAGGTTGCAACTGCAGAACTAAATGTAACCAATGCGAAAAATCAGGTTGATTTGTCTTTCTTGAATTTAGCGCAGTTACTGGAACGTGATCCATCCGTAGCTTTTGAAGTTGAAAAGCCTCAAATTAACAATATTAGTAATGTTAATGCTGCCTATTCTGCTGTTGATGTTTTCAAAACCGCCTCATTGAATTTTCCTGATATAAAGCTTGCTGAATTAAGAAAACAGGTTCTCGAGAAAGAAATAGATATTGCAAGAGCTGGATATTTCCCATCTCTAAACCTTCAGAGTGGTTTTGGTACCCGGTATTCTAACGGTACATTTGCCAATACTTCGTTTGCTGCACAGGTAAAAGATAACTTCAACCAGTTCATTGGTTTCGGATTGACTATCCCAATTTTCAATGGACTTGCAGCCAAGTCTAATGTGCGAAGGGCAAATATTAATTTTCAAAATGCGATGTTGTCTGAGCAGCTTGCAAAGAATAACCTGAATAAAGTTATTAATCAGGCTGTTTATGATCTCAGAGCTGCGGAGAAACGTTATTACTCCGCACTTACGGCTTATGAGTCATCAAAGGAAGCATTCAATGTAATACAGCAGCGTTATGCGGTTGGTTTGGTTAATTCTCTGGATTTTAATCAGGCACAGACAAATTTAAATAAAGCACAGTTTGATCAGATTCAGGCACAATATGACCTGATTTTCAGAAGTAAAGTAATTGATTATTATCTGGGCAATCCAATCACCTTTTAATCAGAAAAATTTCCCCTTATATCAAAAAAATGGCAAAGAAAAGTAATACGTTAAAATATGTGCTCATTGGAGCAGGAGTACTCGTGGTTGTGGCAGTTGCGGGTAATAAACTCGGCTGGTTTGGCAAAAGCGACGTTATAAAAGTGGCAGTTGATAAGGTTGAAAAGCGAACTATCATCGAAACAGTTTCTGCCAGTGGTAAGGTACAGCCGGAGGTTGAAGTAAAGTTAAGTGCTGAAGTTTCCGGGGAAGTTGTAGAATTGCATGTTAAGGAAGGTGATGTGGTTAAAAAAGGGCAATTATTGTGTAAGGTTCGCCCTGACGTACTTCAGTCGGGTTATGATCGCGCAGTAGCATCCCTGAACAGCCAGCGGGCATCACTTGCAAGCACCCAGCAACAGCTTAAACAATCTGAAGCTAATTTTGCCAATACTGAAGCAAAGTACAAACGTAACCAGGAACTTTTTTCCAAAAAGGTAATCTCAGCGGCAGAGTTTGATGCGGTAAAAGCCGAGTATATGAGTGCAAAGGCGAGCCTTGAATCAGTTCGTCAGAATGTTGTAGGAGCTCGTTTTGGTGTTGATCAATCGAGTGCTGTTGTAAAAGAAGCAGGAGCAAATTTAGCCAAAACCACAATCTATGCTCCGGTTGACGGGGTAATTTCAAAGCTTTCTGTTGAATTGGGAGATCGTATCCTTGGTACTTCACAGATGGCCGGAACAGAGATTATGAGGATATCCAATCTGAG
>CAZGCG010000543.1:0-2068 GCA_964524205.1 uncultured Sphingobacterium sp.
ATTCCTGATTTTTGATCCTTGTTTTCGAGCCAAACACTGTATCTGCCAAAGTATGAGGATTTTATGGATTTCATGCCAAGTTCTTCCAGTATCGTTGCAAGATATTCGGTATCCATACATTCGATATAGTGTTTATCGTAATTATCTCTGTCGAAAGTCTTTTGAACCCAGCCATTCACACTTCGGAAATTAGGAAGGGTGATGAACAAGGTGCCTCCTGGTTTTAAAAATTCAAGATGCCGTTCAATAATATCTTTGGTATCCTTAAAATGCTCAATCAAACCACAGGAAAGCACCAGATCGTATTTCTGTTCAGGCTGATACTGAAAAACATCATTCTCAATCACCGGGATCTCACTTTCATCCAGACCATTTTTGTTCAGGACCTTTTTTAAAATATCGGGATGAATAAAATAATCGAAAAGAGTGGTTCTGACTCCCAGGTATTTATGCAGGTATATGGAATAGTATCCCGGAAATCCGCCCAGTTCAATAGCCGTCTGAACATTATTTGTTTTAACTATATTTTCCAGTTGATCATGAAAAAGGTAATTCTTATCGATCTGAATAGCCAAATCGGGTTTAGATTCCCAATAGTTTGTCCAGAATTGCCTGTCAGTTAATTGATTTCCCATGCAGCAACAAAGAAAACAAAATTTTAGTTATGCTGGTGAAAATAGCATGGAAAGCAATTTGTTTTTATGAAAATCCTACTGTTTATGATATGAATTGTATTTTTGGGATAGTGAGAATTATCCATCTGAATTCATATGCTGGTAATGGCGGAGCCGGGCGTGCTTGTATGCGCCTGAATAAAGCCTTGAAAGCCGAAGGGCTTGACTCTGTGCTGGCAGTTAATTTTCTGTTCAGGGATAATCCGGAGGCTGTCAATCTATCTAAAGGCTTTTTCAATAAATGGCAAACAGCATTTGGAATCATATTCGAGCGGTATTATACTAAGCTTTTCACCAGGCAGCTACCCATACCATTTTCTTTTCCGCTTTGGGGCAGAAATATATCAAAGCTTGATTTAGTTCGATCTGCTGATATCATTCATCTGCATTGGATTAACCATGCTTTCTTAAGACCAAAAGATATTGCAAAATTGTCTGCTTTGAATAAACCGATCGTATGGACCTTCCATGATAGCAATTCTTTTACCGGCGGATGCCATGTGCGGTATGAATGTGATCATTTTCTGAAGGAATGTGGTAATTGTCCGGTGCTGAAAAATTCTGGTAAGGATGATCCTTCTCATAAGATCTGGCTTCAAAAGAAAAATGCCTATTCAGGCCTGAACTTTACGGTTGTAGCTCCTGGAAGATGGATGGCTGATTCAGTTCGGATGAGTAGTTTGCTCAGATCAATTAAGGTTGTAAATATTCCGAATACCCTCGATACCGATGTGTTTAAACCAAGTGATAGAGTTGTGGCCAGACAAGTCCTTGGTCTGGCACCAGACAAGTTCATTATGATGAGCGGTTTTATGCCATCCAGGATGGATATGCATAAGGGGACAAGCTATTTGGTCGACGCGATAGAATTGTTCGCCGGGAATTATGATATTGATCCTAATCAGATGGAGCTGATTATTTTTGGTAACAGGGATGAAAAGAATGTTCCTGATTTTCCAATCAAAACTACTTTTCTCGGGACTATTTCTGATGATGAAAAACTGGCTTTGTGCTATAGTGCTGCCGATGTTTTTCTGGCTCCTTCACTCGAAGATAATCTCCCGAACACCGTAATGGAGAGCCTGGCATGTGGCACTCCGGTAGTTGCTTTCAGAACAGGTGGAATCCCGGATATGGTTCAGCATCAGCAAAATGGTTACCTTGCCGAATATCGTTCTTCTGCAGACCTTGCCAGAGGAATAGCATGGGTTTATTCGGCTAACTCTCAGGTATTAAGTGCGAATTCCCGCAAAACAATTGAAGATCATTTTTCGGAGCATATTATTGCACGCCGGCATATCGAGTTATATGAATCATTACTAAAAAACCATGTTCCAGCCTAAATTAACTGTCGTTACGATTGTTTATAATAATGTCCGGGATATTGAACGTAC
>CAZGCG010000544.1:0-2064 GCA_964524205.1 uncultured Sphingobacterium sp.
CAATTGACAGTTGACAATTGACACCCGATATCTATTGGATTGAAAATGCCAAAACAGTTATTCACTGTCTTGAATCCTGGTTCTTGGTTCCTGGTTCAGTTGTCTGTTATCAGTTATCTGGGTGAACAGAAGTGCTAAAAGATCCATTCTTTTACTATCAGTTTAATTATGCATTAATCAATACATTTCAATTGAACCAGAATCATATCTCAATACTCAATACTCAATACTCAATACTCACTACTCAATACTATTTCAGATAGTACTCCAAAAACGAATACGCCACTTCATTAGACTCAGGATTCGGGGTATGCTCGGGTCTGTTTGTCATGGCAACTCGATTCTTGTAGCCCAGTAAATTATTTACTGCAACAGAATGATTCAATGGGATCCAGCGACTCGCAGGATCTTCAGAACCTCCCGAAACGAGAAATGGACGGGGAGCCATCAGGGCATGCAATTCCTGAAGATTATAGCCTTCTGAAACCAGTTTTGGATATAAACCTTTTGCAGGATTTTCTTTGGTGATCAAACCTCTTTTTCGCCAGGGTTGCGGATGATATCCCAGATACCAGGGTTCCCAGTAATTGACCGATTCACGGGAATCTTCGAAAACTATTCCCGGATCTGACCATACTGCACAGGCAAATTTCTCATACAGACAGGAGGCAAACATTGCCCATTTACCTCCGTAAGAATGGCCCATAATACCGATCCGTTTTGAATCAACATCCTTAACCTTAGCAAGTACATTCCAGGCATTAGCAGCAGCATAAGCAAGCATAGATAATGGCTGAACGCTTGCATTTTGAATCCCGGGGTAATAAATTGAGTAGGTTTTGGAATTGGTGCTTTCTGTTGTACCCAGAGAAAGTGTCACAAATCCCCTTTTGCAAAGCTGATAAGCAAAATCGCGATCCGGAAGATCAGGCCTTCCCAAACCTGCAGCAGTTTCAGGCTCATAATAAACGGTGATAACTGCCGGCTTTTTTCCTTTGCCATCAGGAACCATAAGATAGCCATTCGTTTTCTGACCAGGCACCCAGCTAAATCTAATTTTGTATTGAGTTAAGCCGTCCCTTTTAATAGAATCCAGAAACTCCAGCTTCTGATCTGTTATTAGGGCCGGCCATTTACCCATTAAGCCATTCCAGCGATCAAGAATCTCTACTCTTCTTTTCTTCCAGTCGGCAGGATTTTTTACTTCCCTCCCATCATAAAATTTAAGTGGGGAACGATATGGCCCATATTGATCTTTAAACTGATCTGGCATAGCGAAATATGGAGCAATTTTCTGCCATGCCGTTTGTTTATCTACTGTTTGTGCAGCGCTATTTTGATAAAGCAATGGAAGACAAAACAGAACCAGAACAATACGGATTGATAAAGTCTTCATCATCTATTTGAGATATTTTTCAAACCAGTCGAGCATTTCAATCTTCATATCATCTGTGAATACATGGCCTGTATTTTGGTAAATGATACTCTTAAACTTATCATTCTCCTTATAAAGAGAATAAACGGTATCTAATTTTTTCTCAAGAGTTTTCATACCACTTAAGGGTGAACCGGCATCACTGTCGCCAGTAAGAGCCAGAAATGGTCTTGGTGCAATGAGTCCCATGACCGCTTCAGTATCGAAGTGTTGCAGCATACCCGGGACAAAATAATAGATCCCATGTGCCTTAAGTTCCCTCTGTTCAATAAGTTCCTTGTAACGGGTAAAGCATGCTATCCCAACCACAACCTTTACTCTTTCATCAAGTGCAGCCAGCCACCAGGCTCGGGTACTTCCCATACTCATACCTTCTACCCCTATCTTTTCTGCATCGATTTCGGGGCGGCTATTGAGATAATCAAGAGCGATCTGTTCATCACGGATTTGCATTCCCCATAATGAGCGACCAAACCATAAATTAATTTTAAAAGTTGAAGTTTCCTGATCAGCACCTTTTGACTGTGTTTCAGGTGCCCCGGCCGGACCTGTTCCCCGGCGTTCTCCATTAAAATAACTGTCAATTGCCATGACCGCATATCCTTTTGAAATCAGCAGGGCCAATACAT
>CAZGCG010000545.1:0-2060 GCA_964524205.1 uncultured Sphingobacterium sp.
CATTTGTATTTGCTTGTGTTTCTTCTCAAGCCTGGGTATCTGCACAAACAATTCCGAAGGAAGAACTAACATTTTTAACTTCCGAATGGAAAGGTGAACGTTACCCTGATGGTCGGCCTAAAATTTCGGACGACCTTTTGGAAAGGGCAAAGAAAATTGGGCTTGATGATGCCTGGCAGGTATTAAAAGTATCCGGATATCTTAACCAGTTTGAACATGGATGGAAAACCCTGAACGATGAAATTATGACCGGTAGGGCAGTAACTGCTATGTATATGCCAAATCGTCCCGATCTGGAAAAAAACATTAAAGAAAGAGGTGCAAAACAAGGGCGTGTTGGTAATACCAATACCTGGCCGATTGCAGTATTAAAAAAGGGAGATATTTATGTTGCTGATGCTTTTGGAAAAATTAATGGAGGTACCCTTATAGGAAGTACGCTTGGGACCTCAATTTTTGCTAATTCAGGCAATGGAGTAATACTCAATGGTGCAGCCAGAGATGTGCCGGGATTGGAAGAGATCAAGGGTTTCAATGCCTTTGTGAGGGACTTTCATCCTAGTTTTATGGAGGAGATGCTGCTAATGGGCTTAAATACACCTATTCGTATTGGTGGAGCAATTGTAATGCCTGGTGATTTAGTAATTGCTGCTAAAATTGGAGTTTTGTTTGTTCCGGCACATTTAGCGGAGCAAGTGGTATCGACTGCTGAATTTGTAGTTAGAAGAGATAAATATGCTTTTGAAGTTATCAAATCAGGAAAGTATACAGGAGGTCAGTTGGATAATGCCTGGTCAGAAGAAATGAAACTGGATTTCCTTAAATGGATGGAAAGACATCCGGAAGAAGGAAAAATGACTAAAGCAGAGCTTGATGTAATCATGAGCAAGAGAACCTGGTAATTTTTAAGATTAAAAAGTATTCATTAAACTAAATTTTCAAACTTTGAAACAGCTAAACCTCCATTCAGCAGCGTTAGGAATTGCCGCTCTGTTATTATTGATTTCCCTGGGCCTATTTTTTACCGGAAACCTAGAGAGTGCCGGTCCCTTAATTATATTTTTCTTTCTTGCTCTGGCAATAGGTTTTAGAGGCTATGATAATCTGAAAGGATTTTCATACACCACCTTGATATTTGCTGCTGTGGTAATGGCATTGTATTATCCTGCATATTTTAAAACAGTTGGAGATTTTAAACTGACAGGTTTAATTACACCACTGATCCAGATTATTATGTTTGGAATGGGAACTTCAATGAGTGCAAAGGATTTTGCAGCAGTAATTAAAACTCCAAAAGGTGTTTTAGTTGGAATTACAGCGCAATTTCTGATTATGCCGGGTATGGGTTTTTTACTGGCTTCAATGACTAATTTTCCGCCAGAAATTGCTGCGGGTATTGTATTGATTGGATGTTCTCCAAGCGGTTTAGCATCGAATGTGATGTCTTATTTAGCAAAAGCTAATTTAGCACTTTCGTTAACTATCACTTCCATTGCAACCCTTCTGGCCCCTATTTTAACTCCATTACTGATGAAGTTACTTGCGGGTGAGTTAGTTGAAATTGATATGTTGGGAATGATGTGGGATATTGCAAAAATGATCATTATTCCTATTGGTGCAGGTTTGCTGTTTAATAAGCTTCTATCTGGTAAGGCAAAATGGCTGGATGATGCAATGCCGATAGTTTCAATGACGGGAATTGCATTAATTATTGTCGTAATTACTGCAGCCGGACGTGATAGCTTACTTAAAATTGGGGGGGTTCTTATTCTGGTTGTTTTGATTCACAATATATTTGGATATTTGCTTGGATACTGGTTCGCACGCCTCTTCAAAATGCCTGAACGTGATGCACGTACGGTTGCAATTGAAGTAGGTATGCAGAATGGCGGACTAGCCTCTGGTATTGCAAATAGCTTAGGCAAGATCGCAACTATGGGTCTCGCTCCGGCAGTATTCGGTCCTTTGATGAACATCACTGGCTCTATGCTGGCTTCTTATTGGCATAGAAAAACTCCCGAGGGATATGTTGAACCTGAAATTGAAGGAGAAGTTAGATC
>CAZGCG010000546.1:0-2049 GCA_964524205.1 uncultured Sphingobacterium sp.
GCTATATGAACAGGGTTCGTTCATCAAGAGAGCTTGAGAAAGAGACCAGGCGCAACATCGAAGTGATGTGGCTGCTCAAAGGCCTGAGTCCCGACCACAACACCATCAGCAATTTCCGCAGAGACAACCCCAATGCCATCAAAAAAGTGTTCAGGGCTACCGTAGCTTTGGCAAAGAACTTCAACCTGATAGGAGGTCACTTGCTGGCCGGCGACAGCACCAAACTCAGGGCACAGAACTCAAAGAAGAACAATTTCAACGAAAAGAAGATCGAAAGACATCTGGAGTATATCGGGAATAAACTGAGCGAATATGAGAAGCAATTGGCAGAAAATGATGGAGATAAGGAGAAAGAGCAACAAATAAGCCAACTGATTGAAACACAGCATCACCGCAAACAAACCTACGAGAACATTCAAAAGCAGCTTGTTGAAAGTGGGGAGGTTCAGGTTTCCACCTCGGATCCGGAGAGTCGCCAAATGATTACGCGCAACAACATCACCGAGGTGGCATATAATGTACAGACCACTGTTGATTCAAAAAACAACATCCCGATTGATTATAAAGTGACCAACGAAAATGATTCCAAAGCCATGGGCGGCATGTTGCGCAGAGCGAAAGTTATTGTTGGAAACAACAGTTTTACTGCACTTTACGACAAAGGCTACCACACGGGCAGTGAGTTTGCCATAGCAGAAAGACTTGGGATAGAGGTTTTGGTGGCAGTTCCGGGGATGCCTTCAAGTTCCAACGCACCCAATCCGGCCTACAACGTGGCGAATTTCATCTATCATGCTGATAATGACTGCTATATCTGCCCCCAAGGACAAGAGTTGCGCAGCAACGGAACCTGGTATAATCGTGAAGCGGCACAGTTCAGGCAATTCAAAACCCCAGCATGCAAAAGCTGCCCGGTAAGGTCAGAATGCACCACGTCAGTACAAAACGGAAAAATAGTACAACGGTCAGAATATCAGCATTATATCGAACAAAACAAGGAAAGGGTAGCACAAAACCAAAACTACTACCGCCGCCGGCAAGCCATCGTAGAGCATCCGTATGGCACTATCAAACGGCAGTGGGGGTTCAATTACATCATGACAAAGAAAACCATCAAACGGGCCTCGGCAGATGTAGGACTGATGTTCACAGCTTATAATTTACGCAGAATTCTGAATATCATTGGAAAAGAGGCATTTACGCGTTTTTGGCTTGAATTTTTAGTGTTTTTAACAAGCTTTTTGGCTTCGTTGGAGCTGTTTTGGCAACGGCAAAAAAATCAGCTGCAAAATATGTTTGAAAATTCACCCTCCTTACAAAGCATTTTGTGCTAATTTAGTGGAGTAAAAACTGAAGTTAAATTAAAAATAGAGAGGTTTTTAGACGGACTGCCGTTGTGTGCCATTTTAAAGACTCAATACTATGAAGGTGTATATTATAATATTACTTAGTTTTTTTGTTATTAGTTGTTGGAATAAATCAACTATGAATGATAAATTCATTCGAACCGACTTGAATTCCACCATTACATCTGAAAATAATACAGTGAATGATTCAAAATTATTAATTGACACATTGACTATTGAAGGGATTGATTATATTGTTTTTCAGAGTTATCCTGGTAGAGATACTTCCTGTAACTTGACAATAATTGACAGAAATAAGGATATAGTCTATATTCACCGAGATTACGCAACAAATGGTTTTGAATTTGAGGATTTTGATAATGATGGGATATTGGATATAAGGATGTATCAATTGTCAAATATTGGAGGAATCAGTGAATTAATAATGTTTAATAAGACTACTAAATCCTTTCAGGAGATTCAGAATTTTACAGATTTTGCTGAACCTAAGAAAATCCCAAATTCTAAATATTGGTATTCTTACCAAAGAGCAGGATGTGCAGATGTAAATTGGGAAAGTAAATTATTTAAGATTGTCGATTTCAGAGCTATAGAAGTAGGTGAAATAAATGGTATTTTTTGTGAACACGAACCTAAAAAAGGAATATTTATATATAAAACGAAAGATAAACAAAAGAATCTA
>CAZGCG010000547.1:0-2049 GCA_964524205.1 uncultured Sphingobacterium sp.
ATCTTCTCTACAGGAGAAGAGAAAGCGAGGTGCTGATAAAGTGACATAAGTCCCCTGTAGCCCTGCTGCTTCGGTTTCTGACAAACTAAAAAGTCGATGATACCTTTATCCATATACTCAATGTTCTCTTTCAGAAAATCGTATCCAATCAGTATCACATCCTTTTTAGAACTATCAATAAAATGCGCAACCTTAGAAACCCTTGAATTAGTTACAAAAACGATCCTGATGTCCTTATTTTCAGTAAAAGTCTTGTTCAGGCACTTTTCAATTGATTTAAGATCAGTATCTCTGATATCAATTTTCAAAATATTATCAGTCTTTTTGTGCTTATCGAAATAAGCCCTGAATCCTTCTTCCTTTTTCAAAAGATGATGATGATTATCGATCTCTCTTGATATATTTACTATGAGTATTTTTTCACCGTTTTTGACCAGATAACTCACCAGATGAGCCGCAAGATAGCCGCTATGATACAGATTTGGACCGATATAACTCAGGCTGCCACCATTGGGAAGGTCTGAATCGATCAGAACATAAGGAATATTCAATTCTCTGCACTTATCTGTAAACCTAACGGACTCTTCGATAAAAGAGGGTGCAAGTAAAATGCCATCGGGATTACTTTCCAGAATAATCTTTGTTTGCTCTACAAAAGATTCAATCTTATTCTGATCGTAGAAATATTTATCAATTATAATTCCAAACTGCTTGATTTCTTTATCAGCCTGCTCTATTCCTTTCAATGGGGCATCCCAAAAACTGGTTTCCTTTGAAATTTCGGGTATCAGGGTGGCTAAACGAAGGATTTTTCTTGAAGCAAGTCTTTGGGCAAGCAGGTTAGGCTCATAATTTAATTCCTCAATTATACCGAGAATCTTTTCCTTGGTTTGTTTAGACACCCCTTTTCTGTTATGAAGTACACGGTCGACGGTAGCAATTGAAACATTAGCCCTTCTGGCAATTTCTTTTACTCCCGTAAGTTCATTAACTCGCTTTTTCATAAGCAATTTCAAAAATATTTTTTAGTGTATCTCTTACACAATAATAACTTTTATACCTGGCTTTTCAAATCAAATTATTGGAAACATTTCATTTTTTTAATATATTCGTTAACGTACCCAGGGGATATATTTAATGGGGAATAGGAAACAGGGAATGGGAAATAGATAAAAGAACAAGGATTAAGGAATAAGGAATATTAATAGTTATTTTGCCATTTAAGTAGTGAGATACTGACAACAGGCAAGCAACAATTTACAACCCAATAATGATTGTTAAAAATAATTCAAGACGCGCTTTTATTAAAAATAGCTCATTGGGAGGATTAGGTACTGTATTGGGAATTGGGATATCAACTCCTACAATAGCCGAAGAAAATACGGATACCTCAGAACATTCAATCAGTGATGAAAAGCTTCATGTTAAACCCAGATTTCATAACTGGATAGTGGATGAAGGTGAAGAATGGCTTGAGCTTAATACCAAACAGGCAAACCTAAACTGGAATATTCCGGTTTCTCAATGTGCGCTTGTTTTACTTGATGTATGGCAGCGACACTATCTGAAGGAACCCGAAGAAAGGGCAGAAAAGATTATTAATGAAAAATATGTTCCTTTATTAAAAAGTTGCAGAGAGTACGGAATGGAAGTAATTCATTGTCCGTCACCCCCAGTCGCAAAAACACATCCTAACTGGGTTAAACTGATGTCAGAGGCTGAACTAAAACCAGTCCCTGATAGCTGGCCTCCTAAAGAATTTCGCAATTTAAGTGGTCCATATAATGCTTACAGGCGTCCATTTACACCAAAAGAAGCAGAACGTAATGCACTTACACCGCTGACCTTTCATCCCAAAGTTGTTCCCCTGAATAATGAAGCCGTTATTGCATACGGAGAGGAATTGCACCGCTATTGTAAACAAAAAGGTATACTGTTCCTGTTCTTTGCAGGATTTAATACCAATGCTTGTCTGATCACCAGAGATTATGGTGTTTTACAAATGAATTATCGTGGATATCAGGTAAGTGTAATCCGGGATTGTACAAC
>CAZGCG010000548.1:0-2035 GCA_964524205.1 uncultured Sphingobacterium sp.
CTTATTCATTAAGCCTTCTTAAGCCTTCCTTTGCATGAGTGTCAATACCAATTTGATATTCATGATTTTTCATCCCGAGGGCCATATTGTAATACTCAGCTGCTTTTTTATCGTCTTTTATGTATTCGTAAATATTACCCGATTTTAAGGCTGAATAAGCTGCAAAATAATAAGATTGATTTTTTCCCAGATTAATTGTACGCTGATAATATAGCAAGGCATCATCAAAATCATTCATCATATCATAAGTTCTCGCAAAACGGTAGTAGAATTCCAGTTTATCCCTCTGGCTTTTTAAATCATTAACCTGAATTGATTTTAATTGAGCCAGTGCATTATTATAACTGCCGCCATCAAAATAGAGTCTTGCTTTCAATAAAGTTAGATTAGGCTTAACATCATTTGCTTCTTTTAATGCCTGTTTATCCTTTTCATTAATTACTGAACCTTTAGTTCTCACCAAGGTTAAATAATAATTGTATTGCGAAATATTATTTCTTATAAGATAATAAAATGCAAGCCTTAAGTAAGTATCCTTTATATAATTGGTACTAAGGGTTTCATTTGCAAACTTGCTGAGGTATAGGTTTGCATCCGAATCCATCCGGCAAAGTTTAGCATTCCCCATAAGATAATTCATAAGTGGCAGGTCGGCGTACTGACTGCCTTTGGGTGCTGCTTCAATAAATTTAATTGCGGCATCGGCATGCCCGGTTCTAAAAGCAGTGTAACCCTGTAAATAGGTTTTGAGGAGGCTTTTATCGTTCATGCTATTCAAGAGTGGTGTCACATAGCTGTAACTATTCCTGCCCTGAATCACATCTACATTAGTAAAACAAAGCAAAAACACAATTTCATCATTATAATAGCTAAACTTACTATTCACAATCTGCTGTCTGAATCTTTCTAATTGCTTATTCCCTTTCGTAATATTTCCCTCAATACCCAAAACACTGGCTATTCCTTTCATATTGGTTGGGATGGCTCCAAAGATCACTTCTATCAACCCCAGACTTTTTTGATTGGGCAAAAAGTCCTTATACTTCTCATTGTTCTCTTTTAATAAGTCTTTTGCCTTTTTGAAATCATAGGTGGAAGACATGTATTCCCCGAATTTAGCTTTTATCATTGCTGATTGAAGGTAAATCTCAGCCTGAGCAAACAGATAATAGGGCGAATTTTTATCATTCTTTTTGATCGCATCTATCCTGCCTGATTTCCTGTTCTTAAACTTTTCAAATTCAATTTTGTTTTCTGAAGTAAGCAGGAATAAATAATCAATGTAATTTTCAAGCAAAACCGGAATGCCATTTTGAGGATTATTAATTTTCTCGTCCCGGATATATTTCCGTGCATCATTAAACCGCAGATCAAATATGGCCTGATATGCTGTTATTGAATTTGAATTGAATACGAAGCTTGCATTTACTGCCTGATGGATACCAAAGAAAAGAAGCAGGGCTATAAAATATTTATATTGCATTCCGGGATAATTCGCTTTAAGAATATGAGTATTGATTAATCTTGAAGTGGCAATGAGCCTTTGATGACCCTGCAAATTTAAATTTATTTTCCCAATAGAGTTTATTGTTAAATGATAGGAGTTTATCTGGCCTGATATCAGTAGAGTTTCTCTTATGTTTTTACTAATGGGTATTCAGATTTTTTCTTGCAAATCCCGGTCCAAAAATTTTTCAAACGCAATTGCCATAGCTTCAGTAAGGTCTTGCAGGCTTGTGTGAGCTTGTGGCTCATTCTCAATCAGTATTAACCTGAATAGGTATCCATTGCCAAAATCTCCTTTTTATATGCTGATGGCAGGATCGCACTTTTTAACAGTGATTTTAAACGAATTATCCTGCTGAGCTTGTACAAATTCAGCATGGGAGTAGAAAGGGGATTCTTCCCAAGTCTCAGCAGTTCATTTACTTTATCAGGAACAAGCAGGATTTGAGCTTGTTTTAAAACCAGGTATCTGAGCCATCCCAGGTGCTTTTTATATTGTTTGTAGAGATCTTTGGTGAAATTCCCATTC
>CAZGCG010000549.1:0-2023 GCA_964524205.1 uncultured Sphingobacterium sp.
TAACATCAGCCGGAAGATACCTCCTCCGGCAAGGTTTATTTTACCCAGGTTTGTATTTCATTGGAGCGGGCCCGGCAAACGGACCATCAGCCATCTGAAATAAACCCTGGTTGCAGCTATAACATTTTCGTAATAATGAATTTCATTGTATATACTAAATCTGCTGCAAAAATAGTTTCAGACTTCGGGAAGGTTGGACAGAAGAAGCTTAGCCCCTGCTTACTAAAACAAGAAAAAAATCAGTTAACTTAAACAGTACCTAAGCAAGATTTTTACCGATTTCACGATAAAAAAAATGGAGCTAATAATAGCTCCATTTTTTTATTAGGTTTAGATTATAGAAAGATAATAGCTTTTAGGGCTTGTCAGTTAAAAGGTTAATCTAATTACCGTAAGCATTAAATTTTCCTTACTCTAATTGCCTGCAATCCTTTTCTACCCTCTTCAACTTCAAATTCAACCTCATCATTATCACGAAGAGCATTTGCTCCGCCTTCTATATCCTTAAAGTGGACAAAAATTTCTCTACCATCTTCCTGAGTGATAAATCCATAGCCTTTTTGGCTGTTAAACCATTTTACTTTACCTGTTTGCATAGAAAATATATTTATTTCTGAGTCTCTATAAATGAAGCATTTATAAATAAATTCAAAGAAATTTGAACTTATTTATCTGGCTGAGGAGTCATTCTTAAATATGGTTTTATCTCTGTAAATCCTTTAGGGAATTTAGCGGGAATATCAGCTGTTTTAATTGCAGGAATAACCACTACATCTTCACCTTCCTTCCAGTCGGCAGGCGTTGCAACACTATAATTCGCAGTTAACTGCAGCGAGTCAATTACTCTCAGAATTTCCTGAAAATTTCTTCCTGTAGATGCAGGATAAGTAATCATCAGCTTTATCTTTTTATCAGGTCCTATGATGAAAAGTGAGCGAACTGTAAAGGTCTCAGAAGCATTCGGGTGCATCATACCATACATTTCTGCAATTTCCCTGTTCTCATCAGCTATAATCGGAAAATTTACTTCCACATGCTGAGTTTCGTTGATATCATTGATCCAGCCTTTATGTGATTCAACTGAATCAACACTTAATGCAATAACCTTAACATTTCGTTTATCAAATTCATTCTTTAAAGAAGCCGTTTTTCCTAGTTCTGTTGTACAAACAGGTGTATAATCAGCGGGATGAGAAAAAAGAACCGCCCAGCTATCGCCTAAATAATCGTAAAAACTAATATCTCCCTGAGAAGTTTTTGCTTTGAAATTTGGGGCTAAATCGCCCAGTTTTAGATTCATAATTATAAAATTTAAACAGATGTGATATACAAAAGTATTCAATACTAATTTAAGGGATATTTTGGATTGATTTCAAAAAAAAACACTTCATAAATAGCTATGAAGTGTTTTTTTACCAGGATATGTTTAAGTGGAAATCAGCCGTTCAATTTTACTGCTTTTTAAGCTTTAATTTATCGTCGATCATCCCTTTAAACACATTCCTATCGAAGACTTCGTTCAATCGTTCAGTTTCAAAAGCAGACATCCCATATACACTTGCAATCTTAGATGGAATATTACTGATCGAGAAAGTTCCTTTTTCAGAATAGCTTAAGGCAGCAGCCAGTAATCGTTCTGTTGGGTCACCAAAATCCTTGGTAACATCATCTGAGACAGTATAATCAACAGCCATTCCGCTGTAATATCCACCTTCATTTTTCTGATTTTTGGTTTCAAACTGAGGAACATAAAGATCCAGTTTATCAATACTAATTGCGAAAAATCCAACTGGCTTACCATAGGTTTTCTGCCCAATCAGTTTAACATCATTGGGCATCACTCCTTTCAGACTATTGATTAGTAATTCTGAAGCTGATGCAGTACCGCTAAGAACAAGGAAGTAAATCTTTTTAAATTCTGCATTACCCACTTTCTCAAAACTTTCCACATTCCCTGCACCTTTAGTAGGCCTGTAATCAATATCAGCATAGGTAGCATACACCCCATTTACACCACCTGTGA
>CAZGCG010000550.1:0-2003 GCA_964524205.1 uncultured Sphingobacterium sp.
GTATCCTTTTCTTTATTTCGATCTTCCTTTCTTTGTTTACCCACAAGAATACCTAAAAGTTCATTAAAGGTGTCGAAGTCTTTCCTGTAAACCAATCCAATGGCACTTACGTATTCACTATTGCCCAGGTTATTATTCAGGAAGCTGCGGCTATTGATCTTGTTTGATGCCCTGAGCACGAGATCGCCATTCTTTTTTATCAGGTAAAGGGCTTCCACATCACGGGCAACTGAGTTGCCTCCACTGATAACATTGAATTCAGAGAAATTACCCCTGCTATTGGCACGATCGGTAATTCCACCGGTAAGAATGAGTCTGTCATTCAAAAAGCGGAATGAGGCACTTGCATCGTTTAAGGAACGAATGTTCAGATCCACAAAATTCAGGTTTAGCGACTGAGTTAATATGGTATTTAACTGGTTAAAGAATAATTCTGTTCCCGCACTGATAAAAGTAGAAGTGGCAAAGTCAAGATCTGCTGCTTTACCTGCAGCAAATGAGCGTCTCACAATCAAACTTAAGGCTTGCTGATTGGTATTGTTTACGTCACTCAAATAAGATTGTAGTTCATCCTTAATAGAAGCATCTGCAGGGAAATTAATATCGAATGAAATATTAGGCGTTAAAAGCGGCCCGCTCAGGTTCATCACTGCTTCTGCAAGAACACGCTGATCTATCGAAGGTCTGCCTGCAGCAGCATAAAGCGGACCCAGGCTTGTCCGTACTTCATAGAGTGCTTTCAGGTTAATTGCCGCCTCAACCGGATTTCCTGTCCATCGAATGGAGCCACCCTCACTGATCTTAAAGATCTTGTTGATAAAATCCTGTGCAGTAAATGCAAACTTCCCGCTGTTAATATTGTAATCACCGTACATCTCGAAATCACCAAGACTGTTTATATTCAAACTTAACTGAGAATCACCTCGTCCTGTTAACTTACCGAGTTCAGTGAAGATATTAACCTCCGTATTTTGATCAATCTGTAATTCAAAATCCATCGTAAGCCCTTTGAATGAGGTTATTTTTGGCTTATTAAGAGAGGTGTCTCTGGAAACAAAGGTAATGAAGTCGGTTTTACTAACAGTTGCCGAGGAATTCAGGGGGATATTAAAAACGGTACCTGCTTCTGTTTTTGCATCAATAATAATCCGCATATCATTTGTAGGCCCGTTAAAACTAAAAACACCTGTTCCATAGGCTACGCCAAAATAAAGCGGATTATCTTTTGCTGTGGTATTTAATGCCATGAAATTGGTGGCGACAATATTGATGTGGATCTCCGGATTGTTGACGTTGGCCATATCTACTGTGCCATTTGCGATAGCTATATTGTCCCGGTTGTCCCTGATTTTAAGGTTATTAAGCTTAATTACAGTGTTCTCAACCTCGATTTTGTCTGTAATGCGGTAAGGTGTTTTTAAATAATTAACAGTCATACCACCATCTGACAAATTAAGGGTTCCATTAATTTGAGGTTTGTTCAGCTTCCCGGTTACGGTTAGATCGGCAGAAACTTTACCATTCATGTTCGATACCAGATTTTTTAAGAAGGGTTGGAAAAGCGCCACTTCATTATCTTTCATAATGAGCTTCATATCCAGATTATTCTGATCGTCGCTGGCATTATAAGTTCCCGCAATATCCATCGTAGTTTCGCCATTATTCTCAACATTCATTTTAACATTGATCAGTTTTGTCGAATTATCCAATCCGGCACTTAGTGTCATATTTCCGACAGCCAGTTTATTATAATTCAGGCTGTCTATTTTAATCTCTGCTTCTAAATTCGGACTCGGTCCAATGCCGGCAATTTTGGCATTCCCGTTAAGTGTACCATTCAGGGTTATTCCGAGAGGAGTAGTCAATGGATTAAATGTGGTCAGCTTAAAGTTATTGAAACCGATCAGTAGTTCATCGGCAGGATCTTTGGAGATATAGCCATTGATGGTTAACATCTGATTATCCCTGAATAATTCGAAACCTGTAATTTTTGTGCGTCGCAG
>CAZGCG010000551.1:0-2002 GCA_964524205.1 uncultured Sphingobacterium sp.
TTTTATTGATAAAATTTGAATGTATAATTTATAACTTTGAGTTATGGAAGAGCAAAACGTAGAAAATCAGTTAAATATCGAACTTTCTGAAGAAGTTGCAGAAGGTATTTACTCCAATCTGGCTGTGATAACCCATTCAAACTCAGAATTTGTGCTTGATTTTATCAGGGTAATGCCTGGTGTTCCAAAAGCAAGGGTTAAATCCAGAATCGTATTAACCCCTGAACATGCCAAGCGTTTTATGATTGCTCTTGAAGAAAATATTGAAAAATTTGAAGCTCAGCATGGCAGAATAAAGATCAATACAGAGCAACCCGGATTCCCATTGAACTTTGGTGGTCCAACAGCACAGGCCTAAGTGAGAAAGCGCTTGAATAAGCTTGTTTTTGGTAACCAGAATTCTGGTGATAAAAACCTGCATGAGCATACTCACCACTTTACGAAAATTCAGAATGTATGGGATAGTACTCATTATGCTGATTTTGGTATCGAACGCCTGCTCAGGTTGTTTCTGGTCGGTTCCAAAATCTTTTTTCCTGGTATTTATATTGAATACCTGACTAAGAGTACATCACTATACAAAAGAAAGCTCGTTGGCGAATTTTATGTAATCTTTAAAACCCTGGTGCCATTCCTTATGCTTTATTTTAGTCTGTGGAATCATTTGGGGCTATACATTTTTAATATTTATTTGCTTGTTGAAACCTTCCTGCATATTTTTCATAAAATTTTCCTCCCAGAGCATGACCATAGCAAAATGGCTAACCGATCAATTATTCTGCTTTTCTTTAATTTTATTGAAGTAATTGCATCTTTTGGGGTTATCTATGCTGCCGGTAATTACCTGAATCAACCAATTCAAAGCTGGGTAGATGCTCTCTATTTCAGCTTTATAACCGGTGTTACGATAGGTTATGGAGATTTTCATCCGGTTAATGAACAGGGAAAGATCCTGGTGATGATTCAGATCCTGAGTACGATGGCTTTCCTGTTCCTGTTCTTTAATTTTTTTGGTCCCCGTTCCGGACAGAGGATATCGCATCATCCAGATAGTTCAAAATAGAACCAGACTCCTTTGGATCAAACCAATGAATATCTTCTGATTTTTTGAACCAGGTAAGCTGCCTTTTTGCAAACCTTCGGGTATTTTGTTTAATCTTATCGATTGATTCTTCTTTAGACAGTTTTCCATCGAAATATTCAAAGATTTCTGAATATCCAACGGTATTCAGAGCGTTAAGATGCCTGTATTCTTTAAGTCCTTCCACTTCCTTAAGTAATCCATTTTCAAGCATCTGATCGACTCTGAGGTTGATTTGTTCGTATAATCTTTCCCGGTTCGGACTAATCGCAAGTTTAATGATGTTGAAATTTCTCTTTTTTGGGATGTTGGTGCGAAAAGAAGAAAACGGTTTTCCAGAGGTTTCGAAGACTTCAAGCGCGCGTATCAGACGTTGAGGATTCTTGATATCGACTTCTTCATAATACTCAGGATCAGCCTTTTTTAATTTCTCCTGCAGATGTTCAATGCCCTTCTCATCAAGAAGCTGATTTAATCTGGTCCTGGTTTCTTCTGATGCTACCGGCAATTCGTCAAAGCCATTGCATACCGCATTGATGAATAATCCGGAGCCACCCACGAGGACTACCTGATCATGGGATTTGAATAGTTCTTTTAGAAGATTGATTACCTCTTTTTCATAATCGCCGACACTAAAGAAGTCTTTTATTGAATGGCTATCAATTAAATGATGTCTGACGGCCGCCAATTCTTCTTTTGAAGGTTTGGCGGTACCAATACTCATTTCCCGGTAGAACTGCCTCGAGTCGGCTGATATGATCTCAGTCTTGAAATGTTTTGCTATCTGAATAGCCAATGCGGTTTTTCCTGCTGCTGTCGGACCTGCAATAACGATCAGTGTTTTGCTCATACAGCTTCCGGTTTAAGGCTGATTACCGATTAATATTCATCCTTCTGAAGATCATCAGCATCATAACCTTC
>CAZGCG010000552.1:0-2002 GCA_964524205.1 uncultured Sphingobacterium sp.
TATACTATTGTCATTATAACACATTTTCTTAAATTTGGATCATGGTTTAGGTGATATTGGTTCACATTTCAAATCTACCAATAACACAATAAAAACATGAAAAGCTACAATTTTAAGGCTGCTTACTGCACAATATTTTTACTTTTATTTAACTTAACTTCTTTTTCGCAGGACAACTGGACATGGCTAAACCCCAAACCGATGGGGAGTAGTATAAATGCGTCTGCTTATTTCCCAGGTACGAACACGCTCGTCGCTGTGGGGCCCAACGGTTTAATACTTCGCTCTACTGACCACGGCAGTTCCTGGAGCCACATTCAATCAAATCTTTCAGTCAATCTAAACTCTGTTTCAGCAGTTAATTCTACAATTTGTTTCATCGCAGGAGACGAAGCTACCCTTATTAAAACCACAGATGCGGGGTTAACATGGAATACAGTTTCTCAATCAGGTGTTTCAGGACCAATTTCATCAGTACATTTTATTTCAACTTCAACCGGCTTTCTTAGGCAGGGAACTTCCATATATTGCTCTACGAATGCCGGACTAAACTGGGCTCTTCTTGTTGATATGAATTTATCACCACTTGGAACACCCGGAGCAATTCACGGATTATCTTCTACCGAGATTATTATTGGTACCTCTCTTGGAAATATTACTCGTGCTTCTTCCTCATCATATTGGGAGCCTTCTCTTCTTTTTACAATAGAATCTAATTCATCCGTCAACACCTTTACATTTAACGGTTTATATGGGATTGCCACTTCGTGGGGTGGGGTGGCTCAGTCTTCTGATGGCGGTGCTTCATGGTCAAATTCATCAGGGGATGTATTTGATTTTAACAGTGCAATCTTCCTATCGAATTCAAATGCAGTTGCTTTCACAGGGTCCGGAGAAATTAAATACTCCTCAAATTACGGACAATCGTGGTCGAATATCTCCACATCTGGTACCCTCGCCCTTACAAACGCTGCATCTAACCTTTCAGGAAATGGCATAATCCTTGGGTCGTATGGAATACAATACACTACCAATAACTTTGGGCTCACCTGGTTGAAAACCTCCACCACGAGCTCATCCGGAACACTCAGATCGATTACATCAGTTGGTCAAAATGTTTTAGCATCGGAAGATAATGGCCAAATCATTCGATCGACTGATGCCGGAGCAAATTGGAGTACAATGGCTGTTTCCGGTGGGATAACTATTCAGGATATTAAATTTGTTAATTCCAATACGGCTTTTTTAGTTGCGGGGGCAAAATTCTACAAATCTATTGATGCCGGAGCGACATGGAGCCTCACAAAGACTTTCCCTTCTGTAACCCTCAATGAGTTGGCATGTTTTAATGAAAGTGATATCATAGTCGCTGGATCAGCACAAACAACCTATCTTTCTTCTGATGGTGGTCAAACTTGGAGTGACACAAATCAAGTACCGGTTACCGGTACACTGAATTCTATTTTTGCATTATCGGGCACCTCCACAGCCTACTGTGCAGGCACTTCAGGGAAAGTATTTAGATCAAACGATAAAGGAGCAACATGGGCATTGGCTGGGAATGCCGCAGGAATCATCAATTCTATCTGGTTCTCTACTCAGACAATTGGATGGGCAGTTGGAAATTCAGGTTTAATCTACAAATCCACAAATTCTGGAACAACTTGGACGCAAAAGGAAATTGATTTAACCACCAACCATCTTCAATGCGTTCGTTTCTCGGATGCCAATAACGGAATAATTGTTGGAAATGGTGGCTTTATTCTCAAAACCACAGATGGCGGCACAACTTGGATAAAATCAGCACAAATTACAGACAGAACCTTAATGAGTGCAACTCTTATTGACGGCTCTACAACGCTGGTATCTGGCAATTCAGGCACAATAATCAAATCTTATAACGCACCTCTCCCCGTCGAACTAACATCCTTCTCGGCATCGGTAAGGAACAATATGGTACACCTCAACTGGGTAACAACGACAGAAGTTGACAACTACGGAT
>CAZGCG010000553.1:0-1998 GCA_964524205.1 uncultured Sphingobacterium sp.
CGCCAATACCTTTTGAACGAATCAGCCGGATGATCGTTTCTATCTGCTCAAGGAATGCTTTTTGTGAATCTTTGAACAGCAGGTGTGCTTCATCAAAAAAGAAAACCAGTTTTGGTTTCTCAATATCACCCGCTTCGGGCATTGTATAAAAGATCTCGGCCAGCAAACTTAGTAGAAAGGTTGAAAACAGAACCGGCTGATTCTGTACGTCTGAGATGTTTAGGAGACTTATCACCCCTTTGCCATCAACACGACTGAACATATCCTGTATATCAAATGATTTTTCACCAAATATCTGTGAAAGTCCCTGTTGTTCTATAGTTACTATTTTGCGGAGTATTGTACCTGAAGTAGATCCCGAAATACTGCCATAACTCTCTTTAATCTCGGCGGCTCCGGGTCCGCTAGAAAGGTATGAAATCACTTTTTTCAGGTCGTCGAGATCAACCAGTTGAAGCTTATTATCATCGGCATATTTGAAGATGACTGCCATCACTCCCGATTGAGTTTCATTCAGGCCCAGAATTTTTGATAAAAGAACAGGCCCGAATTCGAGCACACTAGCCCGCATCTGGGCACCTTTCTTTCCTGAAAGTGAATATAACTCGACAGGAAATCCTGATGGACTATAGTTAATATTCAGTGCTGTTGCCCGTTCTTCAATTTTTGGATTTGTAAATCCCGCTTGATTCAAACCCGAGAGATCACCTTTTACATCCAGCATGAAAACCGGAACTCCGGCATCAGAAAGCTGTTCTGCAATAAGCTGAAGGGTCCTGGTTTTTCCAGTACCGGTTGCGCCGGCTATCAGGCCATGGCGATTCATCATTTTTAAGGAAAGATTTACCTCTGCAGCAGCGATGATCTCGCCGTCAAGTATACCGGCTCCCAAATAAATACTCTCCCCTTTAGTCGTATAAGAGGTTTTTATCTTCTTATTAAAATTTGAAACTCTATCCATAAGATTGAATTAGCCAGATTTGATTAAAGATATGAGCTACACTCAGATCATTTGCTAAAATAAATTAAAATGTACAATTGAGAATTATTTATTCTTTACATATTTTTCAAGCCATCTGTCCATTTCCCAAAGCATATGCATCAATGACTCTTTTGCCTGGTAAGCATGCGACTCTACTGGCAGAAGTACCAGGCGGGCAGTGGCACCATGTCCTTTTAATGCTGTATAAAAGCGTTCACTTTGCATTGGGAAAGTCCCGGTATTATTGTCTGCCTGCCCATGTATAAGCAGGATAGGGGTTTTAATCTTATCGGCAAAGGCGAATGGTGACATCCGGGTATAAACTGCAGGTGCCTGCCAGAAAGTACGCTCTTCGGCCTGAAAACCAAATGGAGTCAGGCTGCGGTTATAGGCCCCGCTTCGCGCAATGCCGGCTGCGAAAAGGTCGGTATGGGCTAAAAGATTGGCTGTCATGAATGCACCATAGGAGTGCCCGCCTATTGCAATCCGTTTTCGGTCGGCTACCCCCATTTCCACCAAATGGTCAATCGCTGCTTCTGCATTGTATCTGATCTGTTCCACAAAAGTATCATTGGGTTCTGTATTACTTTCACCAACTACAGGCATATCAGCATTATCTAGAACGGCATATCCACGGGTTACCCAATAAACGGGTGAAGCTTTACCAATGATACTGAATTTATGAGGAGAGCCTTTAGTCTGGCCGGCAGCTGCAGCAGTCTTGAATTCTCTTGGATAGGCCCAAATCAATACAGGCAGGGGAGGATCCCCTGTTTTGAATCCTGCAGGCAGATATAGTGTTCCTCCTAAAGTAATTCCATCCAGTCTTTTATAGCTGATCTGCTGCTTTTTAACACCCTTTAGCTCAGGATAAGGATCTTTAAAATTAGTTAAGCGGGTATAGCTTTTATCCTCAAGATTGACCCTGAAATAATTCTGGACAGAATCGCTGGATTCCCGGCTATTGATCATGAATTTTCCATTGTTAAAAAACACCGGCCGCTCATAATAAGGAG
>CAZGCG010000554.1:0-1989 GCA_964524205.1 uncultured Sphingobacterium sp.
CTAAATTAACTGTCGTTACGATTGTTTATAATAATGTCCGGGATATTGAACGTACGGTTCTCTCGGTTTTGAACCAAACCTATCCCAATATTGAATACCTGGTAATTGATGGTGCCTCAAATGATGGAACTCTGGATATTCTGAAAAAATATGAAGGCAGACTGGCTAAACTGATTTCTGAAAAGGATAATGGTATTTATGATGCGATGAACAAAGGACTGGCGCTGGCTTCTGGTGATTATATTTTGTTTATGAATTCGGGTGATGAAATCTATGCTTCTGATACCGTGGAGAATGTATTTGCCTCTGCTCCCGATGCGGATATCTATTATGGGGAGACTGAGATGTACGATGAAGAATGGAGCAGTCTGGGACAGAGAAGGCATAAAACTCCTGAAACTTTTAGCTGGAAAGATTTTAAGTATGGGATGAGCATCAGTCACCAGGCTATTTATATCCGTAGATCCCTGACTGAGCCTTATGATCCACAATACAAATTGAGTGCAGATATTGATTGGATCATTAAGGCAGCTAAAAAGGCAGTAAAGATTGTTAATACGAGAATGTATGTTGCAAAGTATCTGGTCGGCGGAATGTCGAAGAAGAAGCATCGTCAGAGTCTGATCGAGCGTTTCCATATTTTTTCGAAGCATTACGGACTTATTTCCAATCTTTTTAATCATGCTGTCATTGCAGGGAATTTAGCTTTTTACTACCTCAAGCACAGAAGGACGAATGATTGAGGGGTGTTACAGGTACCGTCATTTCGAACACATCGGTAGTATAATCTTCTTAAGGTTGTAATTCGTGGTGTGGAGAAATCTGTTGATTTAGCCAGAGCTTTTCATAATGAGATTTCTTTTCATCAAAACCACAGCAAGTAATCAACAGATTTCTCTTCGCGTTGAAAACATTTTAAGTGCAACAATCCTTGCCGCTCATCGAAATGACGGGATTACGCTTTTCCAGGCTCCGGATTTTTACTTCTCGTTTCTGTATAGATCGCATAAGCCAAACCCAGAATAAGCAGGATAGAAGCTATAAGTGAAATAGTCTCTCCTGTATAATAGGATGTCGGTTCGAATTTAAATTCGAGTTTATGGTTTCCTCCAGGTAATTGAGCAGCCCTTAAAAGGTAATCAGCTCTGAAATAAGGAATTTTTTCTCCGTCAACATAAGCATTCCAGCCTTTATCATACCATATTTCTGAAAATACCGCAAGGGCATCACGGCCAGAGGAGTACTCATAAGTCATGTGATCAGGATGGTAATTTGTGAGTCTGATGAAAGCATTTCCATCGTATCCTACCTTTTTTATGTCGATTAATGGTTTAAACTCTTCATGAACAACCATTACCTTTTTTGGATCGAAGCTGCTGATTGCGAGCATTTCTTCATCAGCACTTTTGACATATTCCACATTCTGCACAAACCAGGCATTTCCCGCAGCTGTAGAACGGTTTACCATGGTTTCTTTCTGGCCGTTTTGATCAGAAGTAATCAGATATTTTGTATTCAGCATATCCAGAACATCTTCATTGATCGCCCCATTGAATTGTTTGTCCAGAACTTCCTGGTATCTCTTCAGTTTTGCAGCATGATAACCACCGATGCTTTTATGGAAGTAAGAAGGGATTGAATTCGAAAATGGATTTCCGGAGGCAAGGTCAAGTACACGATAATATGATCCATCTCTTTGGATGAGTTGATCTACATCCCTTGTTTTGAACTGTTGTGCCAGTACACTCTTATCTACAAATTTTTCATTATTCAGATAACGTCTGTCGATATTCCACATATCAACCAAAATCACCGCAGCTAAAATTATAAATGTTACCTGAGGGTTCATTTTCTTTCTGATCAATGCCCAGATTAAGCCTGCTCCAACCAGAACGAAGAAAAGGGAACGTAAGGCATCCATTCTTGCCAGACTTATTCTGTCATCTACCAGTGCTTTGGCGATTGAGTCTGCAAATGTTCTGTCTCCAT
>CAZGCG010000555.1:0-1987 GCA_964524205.1 uncultured Sphingobacterium sp.
AATAGTCCTGCTGTCAATGCAAAATATCCTTTGTGAAACCTGTACATAATTAATGGCTGGCGTTTGGTTCTTCCTCTTTGTTCTGCTCCCAGCTAATTTTTTGGGACATATACATCAAAGTAGCAATAATGACGAATAAACCAACACTTCCGACCAATAGTGCCATATCCTGGAGTTGAAGAATTACAAAAATAAAACCATAGAACATACTCAGTATGCCGGCAAAGAGAATAGCTGCCTTATAATTTTTTAGCAACGACCAGATGAATGTTCCAATGAGGCCTATTGTGGCTGCTGAGGCAAGGATGTAAGCCATATTGAAACCCATTTGTTCGCTAAGGGCCAGTAATAAGGTATAATAAATGGTCATCGCGGCTCCGATCAGCACATATTGGAGGAAGTGAACATTTCTTTTGTTCAGCAGTTCTGTAAAGAACAGGGATAAAAAGGACAGTAAAATAACCAGTATCGCATATTTTGCCGCACGTGTGGTCTTTTGATACTGATCTACAGGTAAGAGGAAATCAACCCCAAAAACTGCCCGGGTATCTGAGTTATTCTTTCCTTTAACAAGGGTATCTGGCTTATTTAAAATAGTATTCTCTTCAATCCATTGTTGTGGATAGGGCCGGTTATAATAGGGCATCTTCCAGGTAGCCGAAAATGCCTTGCCCGAAACCGAGCGTTCATCAGGCAGATACCTTCCGGTAAAACTTGGATTATTCCATTCTCCCTCAATTTTTACCGAGGTGTTCTTTCCAAGGTGCAGAAAGCTGAGCTTCTCGCTTCCCCGCAGGTTGAGGTCAAAACTAAAGTTGAGTGCAGTATTCTTCCCTGTACTCAGGTTGGGAAGGATGACCAGGTTGTTGCTGAATAATTTAAGTGAAGTGAGGTCGGGCTCAACTTCATAATTCTCATTCCCAAGTCTGATGAGCGGATTGTTTTTAAGTCCCTTTAAATCACTCAGTCCGATAGCTACTTTTGCTTTATCCCATTGGATCATTGTGGGGTCAATGTTTGATTTTATCAGTTCCAGGGCACTGAACTTTCCGTTAACTTTAATCTTGCTGTTATAAACCACCGCATCAAAGATGCCCCTATGGAGCATTTCAGGATTTGCTTTTGATAAGATATTCAGGGTTTCGGGAAGGATATAAATATTGGTCAGAATTTCCTGGGAACTGCTTTTGTTTGTATTTGGGTCTTCTGCGATGATCGTAGTTATATAGGGCAGCACCAGAACCGGTCCCTGTACAAGCTGACTGCCCGACCATTTGTCGGAAATTTCCCTGATGACTTCTTCCTGCCTGTTCTGTCGCTCTGCTATAAGATCCTGTATCAGGGAAGAAGGGATCAATAATAAAATAGTCAGAAAGCCGATCAGGCCTAATTTGATCAATATTGATCCCCCGAACCAGTTGTTAAATCCCTTGTTTTCTGTTGTTAGTTCTATCTTCATTTTTAATTGTTTAAAAGTACTTTGAAATTCAAAGTAAATAGTTAAAAAAATATTATCGTTTCTGTTGTTTAATTAAATTTTCAAGTGCTTCCAGATGTTTAATAAAGGCTTTGCGACCTTTTTCAGAAACTGAATATTGTGTATTTGGTTTCTTGCCGATAAAGGTTTTATTCACAATGATATATTCCTCTTTTTCAAGCGCTTTTATATGGGATGCAAGATTCCCGTCAGTTACATCTAATAAGTCTTTGAGGGAATTAAAATCATAATGCACATTGGCAAGCAATACGCTCATAATTTGCAGGCGTATCCGGTTTTCAAAAGCTTTATCAAATTGTTCCAGGGATGTCTTCACCGGTTATATTTAAAATGCATGACAGTACCATAAATAATATGCAGGAGGCCAAATCCAATTACCCAGAACAAGAGTCCGGATGCCGGAATAAGGGCCGCCAGTAAACCCAGAATAATCTGACAAATGCCCAGCCATTTCACATCCGAGAACGTGTACTGGCTTGCTGATATTAA
>CAZGCG010000556.1:0-1983 GCA_964524205.1 uncultured Sphingobacterium sp.
GAATTCGATTTTTTGTGCTCCAAACACAATGGATAATTATTTTTATAAATGACATCGCAGGTATTTAGACTAATATTTGAAAGTTTTGGAATAATAAAAATTTGGATTAAGGAATGGTAGATGTGGATTATTTATCGGTATTTCGGCGCTGAAGCACCGGTATTTGTTTCGTTCTGATCATTTAGGTTTTGGGCTGAAGCCCGCCCTGAAAACCGGATCTTCACCCGGAGCTAAAGCTCCGGGCTATTGAGCGACGTGGCTAACCCAACAATCGCTCAATTGGCCCCAGCTTTAGCTGAGGTTTTCGAGTTGAATCATTTCGGGCCAGTCCAAACGGAGTTCATCCGGGCGGGCTTCAGCCCAATAGTTTTTCCCATAAAATATCACCCCCATGTCATCTCTGCTAATAAATTGGAATATCGGGAATTTCCGATATATCTTTGTATTGTGGATCAGGTAGAAATTTTCAAAGCACTGTCGAACAAGACAAGATTACAAATCCTTAATTGGCTTAAGGAACCTGAATTAAACTTCCCGGACCAAAAGCAACATGCCGGTTTTGAACATGGGGTTTGCGTCGGACAGATCCAACTAAAGGCAGGACTTACGCAATCAACTGTTTCTGAATATTTATCGCTTCTGCAGCGAGCCGGACTCATCAAATCTACCCGTATTGGTCAATGGACATATTACCAGCGTAACGAAGAAGCTTTTGAGCTCTTAAGCCAGGTTATTCAAAAAGAAATCTAATAAAGTATATAAAATAGTATGAATACAGACAGCTTATTCAGGCCATTCAGCCTGAAATCCCTTAATATAAAAAACCGGATCGTGATGGCGCCAATGACGCGCTCATTTTCTCCAAATGGTGTTCCCACGGATACGGTAGCAGCATATTATCAAAAACGTGCCGAAGGTGAGGTTGGGTTAATCCTTTCGGAAGGTACGGTCATTGACCGTGTATCTTCCTCAAACGATCCGAATATCCCCCATTTCTATGGTGAACAATCATTAGCCGGATGGAAAAAAGTAATTGATCAGGTACATCAGGCAGGAGGCAGTATGGGCCCGCAGATATGGCATATGGGTGTTATGGATAATCATCGTTCAGGCTGGCTGCCTGCACAGCCATTTGAGGGTCCATCTGGCTTAAACAGGCCGGATTTCAAAAATGGCAACATCATGACCGAAGAAGATATTGCAGATACCATTTTAGCTTATGGAAAAGCGGCTGCTGATGCCAAACGTCTGGGTTTTGACAGTGTTGAGTTGCATGGAGCACATGGCTATTTAATTGACCAGTTTTTTTGGGATGGCACTAATAAACGTACTGATGAATATGGCGGAAAAACACTCGCAGAGCGTAGCCGTTTTGGTGTGGAGGTAGTAAAAGAAGTGCGTAAACAGGTGGGTGAAGATTTTGCAGTAATCCTTCGATTGTCACAATGGAAACCCTCCGCATATACCAATCAAATGGCCAAAACTCCCCAGGAAATGGAATATTGGTTAAATCCTCTTTCTGATGCAGGTGTAGATATCTTCCATTGTTCTCAGCGTCGTTTCTGGGAACCTGAATTTGAAGGATCAGATCTTAATTTTGCAGGCTGGGCAAAGAAAATTACTGGTAAAGCCACGATTACCGTTGGTTCGGTTGGTTTAACTGGTGAATTTTTAGCTGCCTTTGCTGGTGAAAGTTCAGAACCCAGTAATCTTGATGAGCTGATGAGGCGCATGGATCGCGGTGATTTTGACCTTGTTGCTGTTGGTCGCCCCCTACTGGCTGACCCAAACTGGGTTAAAAAGATTAAGAATGGTCAGAGTGATGAGTTAAAAGGATTTACGAAAGCCGCACTTGGAGAGTTGGTTTTGGAATAAATCGGGATCACTTAGTAAGAGCGTATTCAAAATAATCTTTAATTTATAAATAAAGAGTACAAGGCCTGATGTGAAAATATCGGGCTTTGTAGTTAATGCAATATTTAC
>CAZGCG010000557.1:0-1963 GCA_964524205.1 uncultured Sphingobacterium sp.
TTCTTTTTCTCACCTGAGGCTGACAATCCCATCAATTATTTTAATCTCGAGATCAATTGCGGAGGAACTCCTTTGCTTCATCACAAAAGAAACAGGCCTACGGTTGAGGATATTCAGAAAATTCAGATTAAGGCTTCCTTGCCTAAGGTAGTCGATACAGAGATTACTGAGCCTGTAACCTGGACCATGTCTTTTAAGATCCCATTGAGTATGCTTGAAAAATATACAAACGTGGTTCGTCCTAAACCAGGTGTTGCCTGGAGAGCGAATTTCTATAAAATCGCTGAAATTAACTCCAACCCTCATTATATCACATGGAATGAAGTTAAAAATGACAAGCCCCAGTTTCATTTACCTCAGTTCTTTGGGATTGTTAAGTTTCAATAGGCGCATTTTACAGGATTTAGTCTATTAAAATATTAAACTGTACAGGTATAGTCGAATGAAATCAGATAGAAATAGAATGACAACATTAAGAGAGTTTAGTTCATGCCTGTTTCGCTATCAGAGAGTTAGTCTGATAGTCATTTTTCTTATGGCTGTTCAAACACTGAATGCCCAGGAAATTGATATTCTTCTGAAAGGGGGGCACCTGATCGATCCTAAGAACAATATCAATGCTAAAATGGATGTAGCCATTCAGAATGGTAAAATCTTCAGGGTAGCAGCAAACATTCCCGAATCCTCAGCTAAAAAAACTGTGGATGTTAGCGGGCTTTATGTCAGTCCCGGAATAATTGATATGCATGTGCATGTATTTCAGGGTACCGACAAGTACAGTACATCAGTTGCCAACTCTTCCCGTAGTCAGCAGGCCGATGCTTTCTCATTCCGATCCGGAGTAACTACGATGGTGGATGCAGGAACTTCGGGTTGGCGAAATTTCAGAACATTTAAAGCTCAGTCAATCGACAAATCCCAAACCCGTATTCTGGCTTTTCTGAATGTGATCGGAAACGGAATGATCGGCCGCTTCGAAGAGCAGGATATCAATGATATGAATCCTGAGATGAATGCCTATATGATTAAAAAGTTATTTCCTGAGATTCTGGTAGGTATTAAATCAGCACATTATTGGGGAGAATTTACTTCGGTGGATAAGGCAATTGAATCAGGTAAGCTGGCAGATGTGCCGATTATGGTAGATTTTGGAGAGCATGTGCCAACAAACTCCATTGAGTCGCTTTTTTTAAAGCATTTTCGTCCCGGAGATATTTTTACACACACCTATTCTGAGATCAGTTCTGGCCGCGAGTCTATAGTGGATGAAAAGACAAGAAAATTGAAGCCATTTGTACTTGAAGCTCAAAAACGCGGTGTAATTTTCGATGTTGGGCATGGTGGTGGAGCATTTTCATGGTCACAGGCAATTCCTGCATTCAAGCAGGGTTTTTTGCCTGATGTGATCAGCTCAGATCTGCACGATCAAAGTATGAATGCCGGAATGAAAGATATGACAAATGTGATGTCCAAGTTTCTTGCTTTGGGTATGGAATTAAAAGATGTGATTGAGCGCTCAACCTGGGCGCCGGCTAAAGTAATCAAGCGAACAGATCTCGGACATTTAAGTGTTGGTGCCGAAGCGGATATTGCAGTTTTTAATTTGCGTGAGGGAAAGTTTGGCTTTACCGATGTCAGAAAAGTCAGTGTTGAGGGCTCAAAAAAGCTGGAGGCTGAACTTACATTAAGGGCTGGCAAAATTATGTGGGATTTAAATGGAATCAGCGGACAGCCCTGGAAAAACTAAGATTAAGATTTTTATTATCATGGAAAATAATTTGTCGCAAACTGAAGAATACAGGTTCATTAACTTTTTCTATTTTGAAATCAGGAACCGGGTTATGATGTCTCTTCAAAGGGCATCGCTTGTTCTATTTTTGGTCCTAAGCCCGTTTTTATCCCGGGCTCAGGATTATGATTTATTGCTTAAGGGCGGAAGGCTAATTGATGCCAAAAATAAAAT
>CAZGCG010000558.1:0-1961 GCA_964524205.1 uncultured Sphingobacterium sp.
TTCCTTTGCAGGGACTTTTGGCTCAACTCGCAGACGTCTCACAATAACAGGCTGAAAGAGAGCTACTAATAATATAGGACAACTGGCGAAAATGAAATAATATAGTATATTAGTTAATTGTTAATTACTGACTAAATGTTGAAAACAATAACGATAATAATGGTTCTCATGACAAGCCAAGCAATAGGACAAACTGCTATAACAAAGGCGGTAATTGAGGATTCACGGGAAGCTACAATTAAAGTATTCAGTATGCAGGGAAATAGTAGTGGAACTGGATTTTACATTTCAAATGATATAATTGCAACTTGCTTCCATGTTATAGCAAAGGTTTGGGTGGACGAGAAGCAACAAGGTAATTTCAGTATATATAACGATTTGAAAGCGGTTAACGAAAATGGCGAAGTGGTCTCTTTAACATGCATAAGCATTCCCGATATAGGTTCACCAGAACCAGCGTTGCAAGACTTTGCTTTATTAAGGGTAATTGGAACCGTGCCGAAAAAAAAGATACTTTCTTTAGATAGTAGCCACAAGGAGGATATCGCAGACAATGTATTGTTTTCGGGGTATCCATTAGGGACCCCCACCATGGTAAGCCATACCGGCACTATTTCAGGAATTACCAAAGATAGGTCAATCATTTGTGTCCAAGCATCAACCAATAAAGGGAATTCAGGAGGCGCACTTGTAAATAGTGATGGGAAGGTAATTGGAATAATTAGTATGAGAGAGGGAGGTATATCCGCCGGATTACAAAATTATTTGAGCCAGATTACCGCTACTGAGAAGCAGGGAAGCGTTGAATTTATGGGCATCAACCCACTGCAAGCAACGAAAGAAACAATCTCGGTTCTTGACACATATATCAGTACGGGCATAGGGTATGCACGGAGCATTAAATTCATGACTGATTACATTAAGAAAAAAGGCATTAAATTATAAACGCATTATGAAAGAAGTAATTATTAAGGATAAACAGAAGTACCTTAAAGACAACTACCCTTTTGGAAATGTCCCCAAACTAACAGACAAAAAAAGATGCATTCATTGCGATACAATAATTACTGTTGGTGATTACAAGGTGTTTAAGGATGAAGATGGCGAAGAATTTATTTATTGTCCTAATGCACCGGATTGCGATGGAAATCCAATGGATTGGTTTCGGGTTGAATAATGTCGTATAGGATACAATAAAAAAATATCCCTCTAAATTCCTAAGTTATGAAATGTCCACACTGTTTAGTAGAGATTAACGAATCGTATCAGGAACTGACTTTAGGCTGTGATTCAGAAGCTTACTGGTCTATTTTTCGAATGAACTGCCCGAATGCAAACTGTGGGAAAATGATATTAGAATTATCAAAGGGAGAGCCTCATCGCCATCCAAACCAACACTCGCAGGTGATTTCAGAGCAATTAGCAGAAATCTTAAGTTCACAAACTGTAAAACCTTTTGCTTCGAGTCGTCCTCCCGTGCCCCCAGAAGTTGATAATATCTTCGCAACCGATTATACGGAAGCTTCGGTTATATTAATGCTCAGTCCAAAAGCCAGCGCTGCTCTAAGTAGACGCTGCTTACAAAATATTTTACGCGAAAAATCCTCAATAAAAAAAGGGGATTTAGCTAATGAAATACAGCAAGTAATAGACAGTGGGTCTCTACCCGCACATCTTTCAGAGAGCATAGACGCTATTAGGAATATAGGAAATTTTGCTGCACATCCATTGAAGAGTTCATCAACTGGAGAAATAGTAGAAGTTGAGGTAGGTGAAGCAGAATGGTTATTAGACGTTCTTGAGGCTCTTTTCGACTTCTACTTCGTACAGCCTGCAGTACTAAAGGCGAAACGAGAAGCATTAAATAAGAAATTAAGTGACATTGGTAAACCACCAATGAAGTAAGAATTACAAGCTCATTCCTCCTTATGAAACATGTTGGTATTCGTACGTATACGATA
>CAZGCG010000559.1:0-1953 GCA_964524205.1 uncultured Sphingobacterium sp.
TGGTAAATGCCAAAGCTGATTAAATGAGTCAGGTGTATACCCCAAAAGGGCACATGCTTTTGCAGCATCTGGAGTGTAAATGAAGGAATGCTTTTTATTCCCATTAATAAACCAATTGGCATTCTTTCCTTTTATCAGGTTATTGTAGACCACCTGGATCAGATAACTATTTTGATTCCCCGGACCATAAAAGTCGGGAGCTCTGGCAATCAAAGCGTTTATCTTTTTTTCTGATATAGCTTTCAAAAGCATTTCTGCAATTTCTTTTCTGACCAGCCCCTTTTTGCTTGGTGGATTTATAGGAGAATCTTCTGTCATATTGGGTATAGCAGATTTATCATACATATACACATTGTCAAAGAAAACCAGTTTAGCCTGATGCCTGATGCAGGATTCAATCGTTGCTTTCATCAGCTTGGGCCAATTGTTCTGCCAGGTTTTTAAATTGTAATCGAATCCAACAACAAGATATACGATTTCCGATCCTTCAATTGCCTTATCAACCATATTAGCATCAGTAAGGTCGGCCGGAAATAATTCATCAGAATCATTGATCTTTTCAGGATTTCTACTGACCAGACGGATATCCTGAGTGTAATTCAGAAGTTCTTTAGCGAGTAATTTGCCTATTGTGCCATTTGCTCCGAGTATGGTTTGTTTCATTGCTTATCTTTTGTGAAATTTTGAGCAGCTATTCAAATAAAAATTAACTCAGAATTTAGATAAATTGATTTCTGTTTTATTACAAAATCAACAGTAATAAAATCCGATAGTTTTTAGCGATTCTTTGTATTCTTTAAAATGAAATCAACAATGGGTTTAGGGTCCTGGAGACTGTGCGGATGGTGCCCAATACCTTTCTTCACGATCAGTTCGATCTTTCCACCTGCAGCACGATAAATTTCGGCCAGTTTGAGACTGTTTTCTTCAAAAGGTACAACCGTGTCGGCATCTCCACATACACTTAGGATTGGGATTTTAGCCTTTGCAAGTTTAATGCAATTATTCAGGGGAATTCCTTTGAAATCCTGTACAGATAATTCTGTCAGATCGTAGGCCTTCAGACATTTCTCCCAATCGCTCTTTGATCCCTGGCCTTTTCCCAATCCGCCGGGCCAGCTTTTAATATCACAAACCGGTGCATCAACATAAATGCAAAATACCTTATCTGTATTTTCTGAAGCCCAGTTAAAGGCATCCAATCCACCTCTGCTCATGCCTTCGAGCACAGTCTTTTTATTTAAACCGAAGTTTTTGATCAGGAAAGTATAAAAATCACTGAGTCTGTTGACCGCTACTTCATTGCCGTAAAGATCTACCACATCCACATATACCACATGAAAGCCCTGATTTAGTAAGGCTATATCAGTTTGCGGTTCATGGGCCCAAAACTGGGTACGCCAGATCCAATTCTTTGTGGGATTGGGCTTTTTAGGAAAAACAATTTTTGCGTCAACTCCATTAAATTTAAACTCTATGATTTCAAAGCCGTTCCATTTGTTTTGGACGGGGTTAATTGTATTTAAAGAAGAATTATAGCTCTGTTTTATTACAGGCTTTGGAGCAGATAATGCGGGAAATACAAGGGCCACATTAATAGTATAAAATAAAATTAGCTCAAGTGTTTTAGGGATGAAATTTCTCATTTCTTCTTTTTAATCTCAGTCGGTTACGAAGAATCAATTTAGGAATTTAAAGTCATAATAAACAGGTCCGGACACTCCGGTCCGATGAAAAACAGCCCCGGGTAAAATAAACCTTGCCGGAGGAGGTATCTTCCGGCTATCCGCCTGTGGTCGGTGTTATCACCGACCAATGATAATCGTGCATGGTACGGTGAGAACACCGACCACAGGGGAACGCAATTTCTTGCCGGAAATACTCCGGAGGAAAGGGCTGAACCAGCCTATAAAACACAGGTATTGATTTTCAAAATCAAACCATTGTGGCTCA
>CAZGCG010000560.1:0-1950 GCA_964524205.1 uncultured Sphingobacterium sp.
GTGTCGGTTTTTATGGTTATGGCTTCGGACCCAAACTGACTTCAAAAGCCTCAAGCTTGAATTATGGACAGATTGTGAAAGACTTTCCCGGAGCTGAAAAAACCGATCAGATAACTATGCCTGATGGTCAGATCATGTACTACAATGGAGAAGATACGATCCGTAAAAAAACACTGCTTGCAAAAGAAAATGCTTCGGGAATAATGATCTGGCAAATTTTGGGAGATGCATCAGGTGATCGATCCTTACTCGGTCTGATTAATAGGGTCGCGTATACAAAGTAGGGTTTTAGGGAACAGGTTGAATGTATTGCTTCTGCTATGATGAAAACACCAATCAGAAGCCGAACAGAGGGAATAATTTAATTTGATTATACTGGCGAGTCTGAAGACTCTTTTTTATTTAGCATCCGGAGAGACGCTGCGCTTAACTCTCCGGACAGTTGGGTTAGTACTGGTACGGACAACACTGACCAGAGGGAAATTTCCAATAATCTCCCTGTTGCTCATTAATTCCTACCGATAATTAGATATTCATGAAATTAATTCCGGTGAATCATAAATTGTATTGGAAAAATCAATACTTACAATGGATTCAAATGCCACACTTATTACTGACGAGGTTGTTATTAGTAAGATTTATATTATCAGGAATACTAAGGTAATGCTTGATAAAGATTTAGCTGAGCTATATCAGGTAACAACAGGAAATTTAAACAAATCAGTTAACCGAAATAAATCCAGATTTCCTGAGGATTTCATGTTCCAGCTTTATGAAGAGGAGTTTAAAAACTTGATATTCCAATTTGGAATATCAAGCTGGGGTGGTACGAGAAAACTCCCCTATGCTTTTACAGAACAGGGAGTGGCAATGTTGTCAGGAGTATTACGCAGCGAAAGAGCAATACAGGTAAACATCCGGATAATGAGAATTTTCACTCGAATAAAGCATATTCTGAATAATCATTCAGAACTAAATCTTGAGATTGAAAAGATCAAAAAGAAAGTTAACAACCATGACAAAAACCTGGAAATAGTATTTAAATATCTGGAGGAACTTATTGGTAAACATTCAGATCAAAATCAATTTCCGGAGATCGGATTTAAGGTTGGCAAGGTCTAAATTCCAATTAAATACCTCTCAATATCCAAACACATTCGGCACAGCAGTCACATCCTTAGTCAAATCCAGAACATAGCCATTAAGCAGTGCGTAAACAGGCTTTCCATCCCTGCTTAATAAAAATTGTGCTTGCTGACCTATGGACGCAGATTGTATGGTATTGGTTGCCTTATTGGTCAGATTCAGAAGCCTTGCACTCAATGGACCGGCAGGTGATGTTCCATCTGTCCATTTCACAAAAAGAAAACCTTCTCTGATCAGATCAAGTTCCTGCTGCGGACTTAATGCTTCCCATTCACTTTTGCGCATCAGTTTGATATTGCCGGGAGCAAAGGTCAGATTGGAGGCCTCAATTTCATCATAGCCATGAGTAAGCTCTACATCGCCAAGTTCTTCAATACGGCCATTGTAAGACATACTTCCAAAATCAGGACTTTTGATCTGAGAACGGACAATCCCCAGGTTGGTCCGGAAAGCGATACCTTCCTTACTAATGCTTACATTTCTGATGAGTACATCATACAATGACCTGCTGTTCTCAGGGATTGACTGATAATCTTCAAGATTCTGATTTGCATAGCTTTTCTTCGCAATAGACTCAAAAGCATTCAGAAGTGCATAAAAATTTAGTTTTCTGATATATTGCTTTTCGGGATCTGCATAATATCCGCCTGATTCTATCAGTATGGTTGAAATGCCCATCCCCTGAAAGGTATCCCCAAAACAACGCGGGTCAAAAGCATCATCATATTTAGCGATCTTACCCGGAACCCTGGTTTGAAGTGCTGTATTCATCGTCAAAATTAATTGAGTGGCTCTCTTCCTGAC
>CAZGCG010000561.1:0-1932 GCA_964524205.1 uncultured Sphingobacterium sp.
TGGGTTTCATATTGGCAACTTCCACTAATTTTTCACCTGAAATTGCTGCAGGGATAGTGTTGATTGGTTGCTCACCCAGCGGCCTGGCCTCAAATGTAATGTGTTATCTTGCTAAAGCAAATCTTGCACTTTCATTAACTATCACTTCTATTGCAACTTTACTTGCTCCGGTTCTAACACCACTTCTGATGAAGTTACTGGCCGGTGAATTTATTGAAATTGATATGTTTGGAATGATGTGGGATATCGCTAAAATGATTATCATTCCAATTGGTGCAGGATTGATTTTCAATAAATTATTATCCGGTAAAATGAAGTGGCTTGATGCTGCAATGCCAATCGTTTCAATGGCAGGTATAGCCTTAATCATCGTGGTTATAACTGCTGCCGGCCGTGATAGTCTGTTAGAAATTGGTTCTGTATTAATTTTGGTTGTTCTTATTCATAATGTATTTGGCTATAGCTTAGGGTATGGCTTTGCCAGATTATTTAGAATGCCTGAGCGCGATGCACGTACTGTAGCATTGGAAGTTGGTATGCAGAATGGCGGACTAGCCTCTGGTATTGCCAATAGCTTAGGAAAGATCGCAACTATGGGTCTGGCACCCGCAGTATTCGGTCCATTGATGAACATCACAGGATCTATACTTGCCTCTTACTGGCATAGAAGACCTCCTGCAGGTTATGTTGAACCAGAAATTGAAGGAGAAGTTAGATCTCATTAAAACCGTATAGATATGAAGAAAATTGGATTATTGTTTGCTTTTATGATGTTTGTTGCGACAAACATTTATTCACAGTCAAAGTCTGAACAAGCTGTTGCAAGTGCAGTTACTGCGCTGCATAGTAATGTAGTTAATCCTGAACGGATAGCTTTGGACATGCTGGTCTCAGATGCATTGTCCTACGGTCATTCAGCTGGTAAGGTTGAGAACAAGGAGCAGTTTATTGACTTTTTATTTAACGGTCCATTTAAATTTACTTCGATCAGTACCACCGATCAAACAATTCAGGTCAGTGGAAAAAATGCTGTTGTAAGGCATATTTTTATTGGAAAAGCCACTAATGCAGGTGTTCCAACTGACATCAGAATTGGTAATCTGATGGTATGGAGAAAAGAGGGTGGGAAATGGAAATTACTGGCAAGACAGGCATTCAGACTATAATCATACCGGGATTGTTATCTCATATTTTTTAAAAAGTGCGCTTATTTCCATAGCGCACTTTTTTTATTTTTTCAAAATTTCAAAATCTAATTTTCAAAATGTTAAAACCTGATAGCTTAATCTTTGATTTGGACGGCACCTTGTGGGATGCCCTTGATACCTACCTTGAGTCGTGGAATGAAGGTGCCAAAATTGAAAACCTGAACCGGGTATTTACGCGGGATGATTTACATTATGTAATGGGCTGGGAACGATCAAAAGTATTGAGTCATTTTTTTCCTGAGATGGATGAGGAAGGCCGGGAACGGGTGTATAAGACAATAAATGAGTGCAGACTAAGACTTATGCCTGAACGGGGAGGAGTGATGTATGAAGGCGTACGTGAAGGGCTCGTAGAGCTCAGCAAGAAGTATAAATTATTCATAGTGAGTAATTGCCCTGAAAATCTCATTGTTGAATTTTTGAAATGGGCTGATCTTGAAGAATATATAACAGATGAAATGGCCCATGGTGTAAATTCTATGCCTAAACATTATAATATTAAATTGCTTGTTGATAAACATAATTTAAAATCACCGGTTTATATCGGGGATACACTGGGGGATGAATTAGAAACAAGAAAGGCCGGATTGCCTTTTGTATTGCTGACGTATGGATTTGGTACTACTGAGGATTTTGACCTTAAATTTGATGATTTTATCACATTTACCGAGTATTTTATGAATCTGGAAGATTGAGAGGGAGGGAATAGGAAATAGGAAATAGG
>CAZGCG010000562.1:0-1921 GCA_964524205.1 uncultured Sphingobacterium sp.
AAACATCATACAGGTTTCTTGGAATCCGAGCCGATCTTCCCATCAACACGATTAAGGCCCCTTTAAGAGATCCTGCTAACATGCCTTTGGTGCAGCATGCACACAGTGAGTACTTGAAATTGCTAAAGAGTAACAGATTCATGATCTACGATTTGAGAACACTTGATAAAGCAGACAGGATTGAAGAGATAGTTAAGACAGAGAATAACCAGAAACTTGTCGTATTTCTAGATGCAATATTCAATATCCCTACTGCAAACTCTGGTGATATTAGAGTTGCCAATATGGAAAGAGCTCAATATCTAAAAAGCATAGTTGATAAATATCGCATTCCTCTTATCGTTACAGCTGAGTTAAGGAAGAAACCCGTTGAGGCTTCTCAAAACAAAAAACCGGGTATGCATGATATTATGGAAACAGGCAAATATGCTTACAATGCGAATGCAATATTGATGCTCAGTATGAAGAACGCAGATAACAAACTTGCGGTCAGTGAACTGAAGGTTGAATTTGTCAAGAATAAGTTTTCCTCATTCAAAGGGGAGATTACTCTCTTCTTTACCCGGGATAAAGGTATTATTTCAGAGGTTCCAACGATGTTTCAAACGAGTAATTCGCCGGCAGTAACTTCATTAACGATTGATCAAACTGAGGTGATGGACTAATGAAGGGAAAGATTGTAAAAATAGATTATCAGACAGTTACACAAATGCAACCCATTTTTCAGCATAAAAACATATTTGCTGATCTGAATAATTTACCGGAGAAACAGTCAATAATTCAAAATGCCGAAATTCAGACGGGTAGAGAATTGACAGCTTTGGAAAGGAGAGAAATCCTGCAAAACACAGGACTTTATAAAACTGATACAATGATCGTTAAAGATTACGGCACACATTTAATTACTCTTCATCTGGGTTCGTTTGTGGGAAAGGCAGATGAAGAGATTTTCCGCATTGCAAGTGGCTTTGACTTTTATCTTCTTGCTTCTAGAATATTCATGATAATTCTTGGAAAGGCATATTCTGATAGAAAATGGACTGATTTGAGGTTGAGTAAGAAGGAAATCATTGAAGTCCTTGGTTTTAAAAGCAGTGATAAATATCTCTATGAGAGGATTAAAAAGGTCTTTGAAGCTTTTTATCACTGTGATTATGTAATTTTTGAATCAAACAAGAAAAACCTTCTCTCGATTAACGCTCAAACAATGGGAAGATTCTTATATAACCTGTCATTCGAATATCACGACATAGTGGTCTCCGTTAATCAACTTTTTATAGGGTGTGTCGCAAATATGCTGAGCGGACAAATAGAAAAAGATAAAATCAAAAATGAATTGAGCAGAGGTTACGTCAACTATCCGATGGATTATATCACCCACTCCAATAAACATGAAAAAATTGATTTTGATTTCGGCAATTATTTAATATCTGAAACAGGTAACGCCAAGTTAAATGTGAAATTGAAAAGTTCTAAATCAAAGGTTATTGCACAAAAATGTTCGACACTCTGTGATATTGCAAATATTACCTCAATGAGGTCGGATAAAAAAATAAGTCGACTCATATTGGCTATTGAAAATTGTGATTTGATTGAAAAAGTTACTCCCGATCTCAAAACTTTAAAACAGAAGTCCAGTGAAGATGCTCTTGAAACTGTTATGCATATTCAGGTCAGGAGGGTTACTGATGATTTCGAAATGTAAAAAGTACGCTTCAGCGGACAAAAGGTACGCATCGACGGACAAAAAGTACGCTTCAGCGGACATGGGACTCTTAAAATGTTGCGAATTTGCTTCAAAAAGCGAACATTTTGAGGTCAAAAAACCACTTATATATATTTATAGAGTCCACTAAAAAAAGGTCAGGATTAGAAGCATTTTAGATCTTTGATAAGTCATTTTTCAAAGGCTTTAATTTTG
>CAZGCG010000563.1:0-1901 GCA_964524205.1 uncultured Sphingobacterium sp.
AAGCTAAAAGCTAAAAGCTAAAAGCTAAAAGCTAAAAGCTAAAAATGGATAAACAAATTAGTATATTTTATTCGAATAGTCAAGTACTATGTACTCAATACTCACTACTCAATACTACAATGATTAAGCAGTTCAGAAGTATCAATCCTTTAAATATCATCCTTCTGATTGGGATAGCCACTTTGTTAAGGGTTGGATTGTTTATTCATTTGCCGGATCAGATTAGCTTTGAGTTTATGGAGCCTTTTGCCAGGCTCCTTATTGACGTGCCTCTTGAAAATGCATTCAACCCACTTACGAACGTACTGATTGCACAAATCATTTTAATTATTCAGGCATTAATATTTAACAGAATCATTAATTCGTACGGGCTGCTTGGGAAGCCTACTTTTTTGCCCGCATTGATGTATGTCACTGCAGGAAGCTTACTTAGTCCTTTCCTGCTTTTGAGCCCCGCACTGGTTTGTAACTTTATGATATTATGGATGATTGACAAATTCCTTAGTATCTACAAAAGAGATGAAGTCAGGTCTGTGATGTACGATTTAGGGATGATTGTGGCTTTAGGAACACTGGTCTATTTTCCATTTATATCCATGCTTCCCCTCATATGGATCAGTCTTGTTATTTTCAGACCTTTCAACTGGAGAGAGTGGTTTGCAGTTATTTCGGGTTTTATTACCGTATTCTTTTTTCTTGCAGTTTTTTACTTCTGGAATGATTCTCTGGACAAATTTTATAGTATATGGTTGCCTCTAACGACTAAATTTCCAACCAATCTTCGTATCAACCTATATGATTCTCTGGTCCTGATACCTGTGGTTATTATATTAATCCTGGGCTTTTTTCAGTTGCAGCAGAACTTCTTCAGAAGTGTGGTTCAACTTAGAAAATCGTTTCTGCTTTTGTTTTTCATGTTCATCATCGGACTTTTATCCTTTTATTTAAAACAGAATCTGGTACTGTATCATTTTTTGTTCTGTGTACCTCCGGCTTCAGCCCTAATGGCTTACTATTTTCTTCATGCAGGCAGACGCTGGCTCTACGAAAGCCTGTATTTTGTTTTACTCAGCTGTATTATTTATTTCCAGTTATTCTGACAGAAACAATGTTTTAACCTTTTTTAACAGAATTAGGCCATGTCAGTTTCAAAAATTAAATAGCTTTGTGCTATGCAATGCGGATTAGTAATTTTCTTCCGGGATGCTCAGGCCAATGCCGCAGTACTGCAGCTAAGCAATGGGTGCTTCAATGATATTATTGAGTTTTTATAGAATATTTAATGGCGCACCTGGTTATTGATATTGGCAACTCACGAACAAAGTATGCTATTTTTCACAGACGCAAACTTGAAAAATCGGGCACGATTGAAAAACTTGACACAGGACAGTTAAGCCTTTTGCTTGATAATCACAGGATCACCCATAGCATAATTTCATCCGTCAATGAGGAGATTAGCGAACTTGAAGACCACCTGAAGGAGAAGACAAAATATATTCGGTTCTCGGCAAGTATAAAGGCAGGAGTCATTAATAAATACAAAAGTCCTGAAACTCTGGGTTTAGATAGATTTGCAGGAGTAATTGGTGCCAAATCGCTTTTTCCGGATAAAAATTGTCTGGTTATTGATGCTGGTACTTGCATTACCTACGATGCGGTTGATAATACAGGTGTCTACGAAGGAGGAAGTATTTCTCCTGGCTTGATAATGAGATTGAAGGCCATGCATAAGTTCACCGGACGTTTGCCTGAGGTTGAACTCTCTGATTATGCAGACTGGCGGGGATATGATACCCCGTCTGCGATGCTTTCAGGGGTGCTGAATGGCTGCACAGAGGAAGTAAGGGGAATGATTGAGATTTACAGATCCAAATATCCCGGATTACTGGTTATACTATGTG
>CAZGCG010000564.1:0-1899 GCA_964524205.1 uncultured Sphingobacterium sp.
TCCTTGGTACTTCACAGATGGCCGGAACAGAGATTATGAGGATATCCAATCTGAGCTCAATGGAAGTTAGTGTAGATGTTAATGAGAGTGATATTAACCGTGTTTCTATTGGTGACCTTGCTGATATTGAGGTAGATGCTTTCCAGAATCAGAAGTTTAAAGGTGAAGTAACTGAGATCGCCAGTTCATCGAGCGTAGTTGGAACTTCAACTGATCAGGTTACTAATTTCACTGTAAAAGTTCGGATTTTACCGGATTCTTATGCCAAACTACTTCGTTCTGATAGCGCAAATCCATCTCCATTCCGTCCGGGATTATCTGCTACAGTGGATATCCAGACAGAACAATTCAACGGAATTGCTGTTCCGATCCAGTCGGTAACTATTCGTGATGAGAAGAAAGATGCAAAGGAAGGTGAAAAAGCTGCAAAACCATCAAATGCACCTACTTCTGATAAGAAAGAAAAAGATAAGAATGCAGAACCGGTTAAAGAGTATGTATTTGTTTATAGTGCCGGAAAGGTTAAGCAGGTTCAGGTTACTACCGGAATTCAGGATGACACCTATATACTAATAAAAACAGGCCTGAAGGGCTCTGAAGAGGTTGTTTCTCTTCCATTTACTGCAATCTCGAAAACGCTGAAGGACGGCTCGGTCGTTGAGAAGGTTGATAAAGAAAAGCTTTTTAAAGCTGAAGGTAAAGAGTAATTTGCTAGAAATACCTAGATTTACCCGCTTAATGTACTGATATTTAAAGTACATTAAGCGGGATTATTTTTATGGAACAAATTCAGAAGAAGATAGCCGTAGTTGGCGGTGGTAGCTGGGCAACCGCGATTGTAAAGATCCTGTCCGATAATCTGATCGGTAAGGAGATTTATTGGTGGATGCGGAATCCGGAGTCAATTGCACATATCCGTCATTATAATCACAATCCGCATTACCTGAGTTCAGTTGAAATAAGGATCCCGGATGAGAACCTCAGTACCAACCTGAAGGAATTAATAGCACCTTGCGAATTGATTGTTCTGAATGTACCTGCAGCCTTTTTAAAAGATGCATTGACCGGGATTAGTCCGGAGGATCTGAAAGGTAAAAAGATAATTTCTGCAATAAAAGGCATAGTTCCCGACGAAAATATGATCATCGGAGAGTTCCTGAATAAGCATTATCAGATACCTTTTAGTGACATCATTGTAATCAGCGGACCCTGCCATGCTGAAGAGGTGGCACTGGAGAAATTGTCCTATCTGACTATTGCTTCACGGGATTCGGGCCTGGCTGCCGATTTTGCAGCTATGCTTAATACCCGTTATATTAAAACAAATGTTTCTGACGACATCTATGGCACTGAATATTCTGCTGTGCTGAAAAATATTTATGCGATTGCAAGTGGTATATGTCGTGGTATAGGATATGGGGATAATTTCCAGGCAGTGCTTATTTCGAATGCAATTCGCGAGACTTCCCGTTTTGTCAAGGCAATACATCCAATACAAAGAGATATTAAGGAATCGGCTTACCTGGGAGATCTTTTGGTGACAGCTTATTCACAATTTAGCCGTAACCGTACTTTTGGTTTTATGGTAGGTAAGGGTTATACGGTAACATCTGCCCAGTTGGAGATGAATATGATTGCAGAGGGTTATTACGCTGTAAATTGCCTTCATCAGATCAATAAAGCCTATAAAGTAAATATGCCAATCTGCCGTGCCGTGTACGCTATTCTTTATGAAAGACATTCTCCTCAGATTGAGATGAAATTGCTGTCGGAGCAGCTGACGTGATTGATCAAGGAACAAGGATCAAAGATCAAAGATTAAGGACATTACCGTCCTTATTCCTTGCTCCTTAATCATTGTTCCAAACAAAAAAAAAGGAGCAAATACCCAGGTTATGC
>CAZGCG010000565.1:0-1892 GCA_964524205.1 uncultured Sphingobacterium sp.
AAAAGGAATTGAAAGCTGGGAGAAAAGGTGTTGGTTGGATGTACCGGAGCTTTAAGCTAAAAGCAGAAAGCTAAAAGCAGAAAGCTAAAAGCTTAAATCGATAAAAATTGAACAACAGCGTTATTTTTATATAAATAAGAATGCAGACAAAGAAAATAGCATTTATTACCGGGGGAACGCGTGGAATTGGTTTTGGCATTGCTCTGGAACTAGCGAAGGCTGGTTTTGACATTGCCATTAATGGTGTCCGTGCTCAGGAAGCAGTACAGGAGGTGATTCGGGAACTTGAAACGCATGGCGGACGAGTAATTTATTGCCAGGGGGATATCGCTTCAAAAGAGGACCGGATTAATATGATTGAAAAAATCAAAGCGCAATATGGAGGTCTGAATGTTTTGGTCAATAATGCAGGGGTAGCACCCAAAGAGCGTAAAGATATTCTGGAAGCATCAGAAGAAAGCTTTGAGTATCTTCTATCCACAAATCTCCAGGGGCCCTATTTTCTGACCCAGGCGGCAGCAAACTGGATGATCGCTCAACAAGAGCAAGATAATAACTTCAAAGCCTGCATAATCAATGTTTCATCGATTTCAGCGACAGTAGCTTCGGTTAACCGTGGAGAATATTGTGTTGCAAAAGCTGGTTTAAGTATGGCAACACAGCTTTTTGCTTCCCGACTAGGTGAATTTAACATTCCTGTGTATGAAGTCAGACCGGGTATAATCCATACAGACATGACAGCAGGTGTTACCGAAAAGTATGATAAATTAATTACTGAAGGCTTATGCGTTCAAAAGCGTTGGGGTGAAACTTCTGATGTGGCTAAAGCAGTGCTTGCATTGGCTACAGGTTATTTCCCCTATTCCACCGGACAGGTTATTATGGTCGATGGTGGCTTAACCCTCTCCCGTTTATAAATTAAATGATTTGATAAATTAAGCTTTCATGAAACAGAATCCTACTGATATTCAAGCTACTGATCAGGACTCAACTGATCCTATTGATTTTAAATATATCATCAAACAACTGGTTCAAATTCCGGTACTGGTGGCAGCCCTGGGTTACCTGGTGGATATGTATGATCTGTTTCTGTTCAGTGTGGTGCGTGTGCCTAGTTTATTGTCGCTGGGGACTTCCCAGGAGGCCTTATTAGACGATGGCATCATTCTATTGAATTTACAAATGGCCGGACTCCTGATCGGCGGGATATTCTGGGGAATTTTGGGGGATAAAAAAGGTAGACTTTCTGTCCTCTTTGGCTCAATCTTAATCTACTCACTCGCTAATATTGCCAATGGCTTTGTCACTTCTTTTGAGCAATATGCCGTTTTAAGATTTATTGCAGGTGTGGGTCTGGCAGGTGAGTTGGGTGCGGGTATTACGCTTGTTGCTGAAGTGCTTCCACGCAAAATACGGGGCTACGGGACTACCCTGGTCGCAACGATGGGGGTTCTGGGTGCTGTTCTGGCTTATTTCATGGCTGATCTTTTCGATTGGCGGACTTCTTATTTTATTGGTGGCGGACTTGGTTTATTATTGTTAGTACTCCGGATGAAAGTATTTGAATCCGGGATTTTTATAAAGATCAGGGATAAGAATATAGAACGGGGTAATGTTTTAATGCTTTTTAATAATAAAAAAAGGTTTCTTAAATATCTTAAATGTATCCTGATTGGTTTGCCTATCTGGTTTGTTGTTGGGATATTGATTACCTTCTCTCCGGAATTTGGCAGAGCACTTGGAATCACAGAACCTGTTAATGCAGGGAAGGCCGTTATGTTTGCCTTTTCAGGTCAGGTGCTCGGTGATCTGGCAAGCGGTTTCCTAAGCCAGTATTTCCAGAGCAGAAAGAAAATCATTTTAACCTTTATGCTGATTTCCTCTCTTATGGC
>CAZGCG010000566.1:0-1890 GCA_964524205.1 uncultured Sphingobacterium sp.
AAATCGATCGCGTGCAGCAAAAAGAGTTTTTTCTTTATCATCCCATATAGCAAATGCATAATCACCCTCGATTTTATCAAGTAGCCCATCAATGCCCCATTCTTCATACCCGTGAATAAGCACTTCTGTGTCGGAATGATCAGTTTGGAAAATATGTCCTTTAGAAACCAGTAGCTTTCTAAGACCTAGGTGGTTATATATCTCACCGTTGAAGGTTATCATTACCCTTCCGTCCTCATTGGCCATGGGTTGGGCAGCACTTGTGGTCAAGTCAATGATAGATAACCTTCTGTGTGCTAGTCCTACTTTCTTATCATCTGATATCCAGTTCTCACCCCCGTCAGGTCCTCGGTGCAGCATTGAATCACGCATACTGGTTAAAACAGTAGCGTCTACTTTTCCTGCAGAATTGAAGCAAAATATTCCGGTTATACCACACATAATTAATTTGGTGCTGAAATTGTATTCAATAATTCTTCAACCTTAAAGCTGATTTCGGTGGCTGAGAATTGTTCCTCAAGGCTTATAGGCCATGATCCACCTTTGTTCAAACATTTGGCTAAGGCAGCCAACTCCTCTAAATGACCTTTACCCGAACAATTATAAATTTTTTTTCCTTTTGAATTATAATGAATAATTTCCTTGTAGTCATTAAGCATAATGACCTGCCCATCAAAAAATATTTCACATGACTCTTTTGGATAGGTTTTTACTCCCATACTCGTGTAAGACAGTGTGCAGACAGATCCATTAGAATATTTTAGTGTTGCAATAAAATTATCATTGCTTTTCCATTGCAATCCTACAGGTGTGATGTAATCAACACTAACTGATACACAACTCGAACCTGTAAGATAATTGAATAAGTCATAAATGTGACATGCTTCACCAATATTGCGACCTCCCCCTTCTATTCCTTGAACCCATACATCATTTGCGATGAAACCAGCATTCATTTTATAGTTTATCATTAATGGGGTGGTAGTGTCAACGGTAAGCTTTTTAATTATTTCGGACGCACCTGAAAAGCGCCTGTTAAAGCCTGTCATTAATACCGGTGCTTCGGTAGTCGACTGATAGAAATTTTTAATATCATCAATTTCTTGACTCGTCATAGCCAATGGCTTTTCAACAAATACATTTTTCCCTGATTTTAGTGCGTCCAAAGTCATTGAAGCATGTAAGTTATGCCTAGTACATATCATAACAAGATTTACCGCCTTGTCGGACAGCAACTCTGCATAATCAGTTGTTGCAAACTTAGCTTCAAACTGCTTGGCGACACCAAGAGCATTTGAACCTGTCCGATTCATAACAGAATATATCTCGAAATCACCATTGAGCTGTTTCAGATTTGGTAAATGAGTTGATTGAGCAAAGCCTCCTGCTCCAGCAATTCCAACTTTTATGCTGCCTGGATTACCTTGATTCCTTTCAGGCAATTTAATTAATCTCGAAATCGATGCCTTTTCAGCGTCGACAGGATAATTAAGAATAATAACCATTGACTTAAGTAATCCTGACTTTAGATCTGCATATACCCCGGGTGCGTCTGTCAATGAAAAGCTTTTATCAATTAATGCATCAAGTTGAATATTTCCTTGTTTAACTAAACGTAAATATTCCTGCATGTTTCTATTTTCTGTCCATCTGACATAAGCGTATGGATAATCCTGTCCGTCTTCTTCATAAAGAGAATCGTATCTGCCCGGTCCATAGGAGGTTGAAATTAGAAAATCGATTTCCTTTCTATAAAAATCTTCCCTGGAAAAATCCAGTGATACACTCCCTACAAGAACGACCTTGCCCTTTTTTCTGCAAATTTTCATCGACTGGTTGATAATGTCATCATCCGTCGCTGCCGCAGTTATTATTACAGTATCTGCTCCA
>CAZGCG010000567.1:0-1885 GCA_964524205.1 uncultured Sphingobacterium sp.
TCTGCAGTTGCTTTTCAGAAAATTCCACATCCGGATTACCCTTGGGATGAAAGATGGCCACTACTCTGCAGCCGCTGAACTCAGGACTTGAGGCTCCGGAATTTATTATCTCTGTATAAGCAGCACTATGAACTGAAAGCCCGATCACTCCAACTTTAATCTCCTCCCCGGGAATGGCCTCTGCAAAGGCTGAAGCGTGGATTCCAATACCTGCTCCTATTCCCAAAGACTTCTTAAGAGGATTATTTCGTTTACTATTACCCATTTTTGAATTCGAATTCATTAGTGTAGAATACCGGTAATTTCTATTGTTTATTCTGGATAACTTAATTCACAACTATTTTACCACCTTCATAATTCCGCGCATTGTAAACGAGTGGCCTGGGAATGTACAAACGAAAGGATAATCTCCTGCGGCAGCAGGAGCATTAAATTTGATCGTCTCCTTACCACCTCCGTTCAGGAGTTTAGTTGCATAAAGCACCATATCCCCTTCCGGGATATAATTCTTTGCAGCACCATTCTCCCCGAGTTCAATTGCTTTTTGTCCTACAATATCAACCATTCCGGGTTTTGTAATCAAAAGATTATGAGGCATTAAACCAAGGTTCTCAACGGTAATTTCTACAGGCTGGGCTGCTTTTACAGTAAAGTCTGACAATAATTTGCCCTTAACTTTAAAACGCAATTCATCAGTAGCTTCGATGGTCAGGATCGCAACTTTATCATTTTGTAATTCCGGACCTTTGCTACTGGCAGCAGCTGGGCTAGCCGGTGCTGCCGGCTTTGAAGCTTCAGGTTTATGTCCCTGATGACTTGCATCAGAATACCCCGGAACTTTCCAGAATTTCTCATAGAAGGTTCTATTTTGCATCCCGGTAACACTAGCTTCGGATTTAGCAGGTTTGAATGTGTCCTTACCACTCCAGAAGAAGTTTACTTTTTGAGCTGCCAGTCTTGCCTGATACTCAGGTGAACTAAGTACTTTAACAAGCAATGGTCTGTTTATAACATTGTGCTGCTGATGCAACCAAAGAATTTCAAGCATCGGTAATGCATCTTCTTTCTTCTTAGGATCTAATTTAGCAACCCATTCCTGTGCTTTCTGGATCACTTCATCCGTGTTTCTGGCACTCAGCTCAACACGTACAGCATGACGTATTCCATCAACCGGATGTCTGAACAACTCTAAAAGATTTTCAATTGGCTCGCCATAAATTGATACCGGCTTCTGCAGAGGTCGGTTAGTAGCTACCATGCGATAGATACGGCCATGCTCGTGGTCACGACTCAAATCTCTCAGATTATATGGAGAATGTGTAATAACTGCCTGGTGCCAGTCTCCAAAGTAGAGGGCTCCATCAAATCCCACCACACCATCACTAGGACGGAAGTTAGGATCACCGGTATAATCTTTACCTATAACGCGTGGAGTAGCTTCTGAACTTGGAGCAAATGCAGGATTGCTTCCTGTGAAAATCAGGTTCCCGGCTTCTTCACCCTCAATGACACCTTCATCCAGGTAATTCAATTTATACCTTTTAATCCCTTGAAAACCAATTACATTGTAAACCAATAAGTTATTTTGGTATTCTTCCGGAAAATTTCCACTGGATAAGATCTGACTGGAGGTATAAGGTCTGATGGTCTGTTTAAATAAAGGACGTTTCTCAAAATCGCCTTTGTCAGTTGTAGACGTCACAGTACGCTTGAAATATACCTGAAAAGCCTTCCCCGTGGTTCCATCAGTGATAAATTGGTTACCCCATTTATCAAAACTAATCCCATGCGGGTTAGGGCTGTTATCCACCACGAGTGAAAAATCAAAAGTGCGTGGATTGAAGCGATATAAACCTGACTCACCCGATTCAGCACTCTTGCGCCA
>CAZGCG010000568.1:0-1885 GCA_964524205.1 uncultured Sphingobacterium sp.
CCACTTAAATCCTTTCGGCTGTATATCCTGCTTTTTTTACAGCGGCAATTATTTCAGATTCCTTTATATCTCCCTCAACAGTCAGGGTTTTATCACTCGAATCAAGATGTACCTTCCACTGATTCTCACCGGCAGTCTCATTCAATGCCGGACCGACCTGAGCCAGACATCCGGTACATTTGATATTCGTTTTAAATTTAATTGTTTCCATTAATTCTGATTTTTTGATGTTATTTAATTAATTAGACCTGAGTTTTAAAGCTTTTAATCTGAGACTGTTACTAACCACAGAAACTGAACTGAGTGCCATTGCTGCCCCGGCGATCATTGGATCGAGTAAAAAACCATTGTAGCTGTACAATACACCTGCAGCAAGCGGGATCCCAATAATATTATAAATAAAGGCCCAGAACAGGTTTTGACGAATAGTTTGAACGGTCCTTTTTGAAAGTTTCAATGCCATGGGAATAGACTGCAGGTTAGAGGTGATTAGAGTAATCTTGGCAACATCCATGGCGATGTCTGAACCCTTTCCCATTGCAATACTCACATCTGCCTGTGCGAGGGCATGAGAATCATTGATCCCATCTCCAACCATTGCAACGACCTTCCCTTCAGACTGAAGCTGTTTAATGAAATCAGCCTTATCTGAGGGCATAACCTCAGCCCTGTAACTTTTAATTCCCACTTCGTTTGCAACAGCAGCGGCTGTTTGCTTATTATCTCCGGTAAGCATATGGACTTCAATACCCATTTCATGCAGTTGACGGATGGCTTCTTTTGAGGAATCTTTCACCTTATCTGCAACAGAAATAATAGCCAGTACTTTTTTCTGATCAGCAAAATAGATCACGGTATTGGCCTCGTGCTGCTTTTTCTGTACATAGTTTACCTGATCTGTATTTAAAAGTATATTCTGCTCTTCCATAAAATGAAGATTCCCGGCGGAAAATCCAATCCCATCATGTATTCCTTTCACTCCCCGAGCTGTGATACTTTCAAACGAATCAAGCGAAACACCTGAAATTCCATCCTCTTTTAATTTCTTAATTATTGCATCAGCAAGAGGATGCTCAGAATTTACTTCCAGGCTGAACAGAATTTTTAAATAATGATCCTGATCCTTAATTTCAGGAGCCCAATTCATCGCGGTAACCACTGGCCTGCCCTCAGTAATGGTACCGGTCTTATCAAGAATGACTGCATTAACCTTATAGCCCAATTCAAGACTTTCGGCATCCTTAATGAGGATATTATTTTCAGCACCCTTACCAACCCCTACCATAATGGCTGTTGGAGTTGCAAGCCCTAAAGCACAGGGACAAGCAATTACGAGTACGGTAACCGAAGTAAGTAGAGCATGTGAAAATGCTTGTTCACCTCCAATTAACATCCAGACTGCAAATGTCAGGATTGAAATACCGATTACTACCGGAACAAATATTCCCGCTATCTTATCAACCAGCTTTTGAACCGGAGCCTTACTTCCCTGGGCCAATTGGACCATTTTCACGATATGCGCTAACAAGGTATCAGTTCCTACTTTTTCAGCTTTAAAATGGAGACTCCCCTTCTGATTAATTGTACCTGCAAATAATTTGTCATTCACTTCTTTCAATACTGCGATCGGTTCACCGCTGATCATGCTTTCATCCAGATAAGATGATCCTGAAACAGCAATGCCATCTACTGAGACTCTTTCCCCTGGCCTCAGGACTATAATCTGACCGGGCATGACCTGTGAAACAGGAATCTCTTCTTCCTTATCATCCTGGAGAATCCGGACCGTTTTAGGCTGTAATCCCATTAATTTTTTAATAGCTGTTGTCGTATTTGACTTAGCTTTCTCTTCCAGTAATTTTCCAAAGGAAATAAATGCTATAAT
>CAZGCG010000569.1:0-1882 GCA_964524205.1 uncultured Sphingobacterium sp.
CATTCAGATAGTTTTGAGGATAAAATGAAATTGATGCAGAAAGCCTGGGATGAAAAGGATTTCAGGATGGTACGTTCATTAAGTGACTCCATAAGGAATACAGGCATTCAGGCTCAGAATGAATATGAAGATCCTGGTAAGCCATTGGTCAGTGGGAGTCAGTTTGGCACAGTAGACAAGCTTCCTGCAGCCTGGAGAACCTGGGCAAAAGGCTGGAAGTATTACAAAAACATTGGCCTTGAAGAAAGGGCCGGAATATCAAGACATGCTGAACCGGTAGAAGTTTTGTTAGGCTTTCGTTCTGATCAGGTTAAATCATTGGCACGTGAGATACGTGTAGCCGAAGTTTATAATGGGGTCCTTAAGGAAGTTACTTCACAGGTTTTTGGAGTAGTTAGAAGAGGGGCAGACAGGTTATGTAAGCTCATGTTTTTAGCTGATAACAAAGGTTCTGAAAAGCGTCAGTATTTGGTCTTCTATGGAAATCCTGATGCTGAGCTCCCAGAATATACAACTGATCTTGAAGTGAGAGGTGAAGGCTATGATCTTGAAATTGAAAACCAGTATTTTAAAGCCAAACTCTCTAAGCAAACCGGTCAGCTGGAGCGGATGCTGATTAAGAGAGAACATGGTGTAGAATTATATGCCGGTGGTCCGGCTCATGCTGAAACTCCCTGCATTGATTGGTCGCATGATTATGTTGCAGAAGATTTTTTCATGAAAGTCAGGATTCAGTATTGGGGTGAATGTCCTGATTATGAGATTGTTCGTGGTCCAATTTGTACAATCATCAGACGCTGGGGATTCCCACATTCGGCACTTCATCCCATTTATAATCCATCCCGTTTAAATATTAATGTAGAATATCGCTTTTATTCTGGATTGCCTTATTTCTTTAAATCCAGCAAAATGAAGGCTGTAAAATCATTCGTTATCCAGACTATGCGGGATGATGAATGGGTTTTCACAGGTCAGCCCTTTACCGGAAGTTTATGGATTGGAGCTGATGAGAAGGTAAAGTTTGGTGAGGTTGATGAAGCCAATAAGAACAGTGTGAAGGGTTTTGGGTATTATAATAAAGATTCAAAAGACTCTTTTATGGGTCTTTATTTAGATCATTCTTCAGAAGTAATCCCAGATCTTCTGAATGGTGGTGGTTCCTTGTTCTACTATAACTGGCACGGAACGGTATGGGTCCGTCATCCAACCATGGTGGGAATAAAGAACCATACAATACCGGAAGGTGCTATTCTAAGGCAAAAAAACGCTTACGTTACAATTGCTTTTACTGAAAAGGATGGGCCAGGTAAAATTGAAGCGCTGAGGAAAGAACTCTTAAATCCAATGGACAGTTTTTCTGCCGGTTTACCTGCAACTGCATCTGCAAAAGAAAATAAACGTTCCCTGGCAAGACCCGGAGAAGCCGGAGATAGTCCGATTTCGAAAGCTGTTTTATGGGAGGCTTTGAAAAGCTGTATAGATCAGCAAATGTATATCTCAAATGTGAATCTTGTTGAACTGGGATACATTTATAATTTGAGTATAGATAATGATGGAGTAGTTAAAATTCTTATGACCATGCCACACCGTGGTAGGCCATTATCAAATTTCTTTATATGGGGATCAAGCGTAGTACATCGTACGGTTTCAAAAACGATTGTCGGCGCATTAATGGAAATTCCGGGAGTCCGCAAAGTTGTAGTAGACCAAACCTGGTATCCTGAATGGAATTCCAATCTAATGAGTGATGAATGCCGGGAAAAACTGGGGATATGAGAATTTAATTGAGAATTGAGAGTTGAGAATTGAATTGAGAAAAAAATTATAGTTAAAATAAAATAGTCAAACGCCTAATGCGCAAGCCCTGACAACAAAATATACA
>CAZGCG010000570.1:0-1860 GCA_964524205.1 uncultured Sphingobacterium sp.
GACCCTTCTGGGTATAATGAGTTACAAATCCCTTAACTACGAAATGCTGCCTAAATTTGCTCCGGCGGTGGTCTCTGTTGCGACCGTTTATCCGGGAGCTTCACCAAGTGAGGTTGAGAATACCGTGACCAAAAAGATTGAGGATGCTGTATCCTCAATGGAGAATATTAAAAAGATACAGGCAACATCTTACGAAAGTTTATCACTTGTAACCATTACATTGAATAGTGGAACTGATGTCGATGTATCATTGAATGATGCACAGCGTAAAGTAAATGCAATTTTATCGAAGTTGCCGGATGATATTGAAGCTCCATCACTGAATAAATTTTCACTGGATGACCTTCCGATTATCACTATGTCTGCAACTGCGGGTATGGATGATGCTCAGTTTTTTGATCTGGTAAAGAATCGTGTTGTTCCCGGACTTTCCCGTGTTGAGGGAGTGGCTCAGGTGAACATCATTGGCGGACGTGAACGTGAAATTCAGGTCAATATTGATGAGAAAAAACTGGCTGCATATAACCTTCCTTTATTATCAGTTCAGCAGCTTATTCAATCTTCCAATCTGGATTTTCCGACAGGTAGTATCCGTACAGAAAATCGGGATATTCTGGTTCGTTTATCCGGTAAATATGCCTCAGTTGATGAATTGCGTAACCTGATTGTGTCTGATAAAAATGGTATTCAGGTACGTCTTTCTGATATTGCTGAAGTTCAGGATACTCAAAAGGACGTGGAAAAGATCGCCAGGGTTGATCAAAAGGCAGCCATTGCCCTTCAGATAATTAAGCAGTCTGATGCTAATGCAGTTACGGTTAGTGAAGGAGTAAAGAAAAGTATCAGCGGACTTGAGGCTGAATATAAGAATATCAATCTTGATTTGACTATTGCATCAGACAGCTCAGTTTATACCCTTGCATCTGCGGATGCAGTTATCCACGATTTACTGATCGCGGTTATTCTGGTTGCATTTGTGATGTTATTCTTTCTGCATAGTTTGAGAAATGCGGCTATCGTGATGGTCTCCATCCCTGCATCACTGATTGCTACTTTCATTGGAATTTATTTACTCGGATACACTCTGAACCTGATGTCATTACTCGGTTTATCCCTGGTTGTAGGGATCCTTGTTGATGATGCGATCGTAGTACTTGAAAATATTTACCGGCACATGGAGATGGGCAAGAACCGTGTTCGTGCTTCGTATGAAGCCACAAAGGAAATTGGCTTTACTGTAACGTCAATTACACTTGTTATTGTGGTAGTATTCTTACCGATCGCTTTGAGTACAGGATTGGTATCTGATATTTTACGCCAATTTACTGTGGTGGTGATGATTGCAACTATGCTGAGTTTGCTGACCTCATTTACAATTATTCCCTTGCTTTCTTCCCGCTTTGGTAAACTCGAGAAAATTGAAGGGAAGAACTTTTTCGGAAAGATTATTTTAAGATTCGAAAGATTTCTGGAACGCTTTACTGCCTGGGTAAGTAATATTCTGAGCTGGTCTCTGGGTCATAAGAAAACAGTTTTAGGTGGTACATTAGCTTTGCTTATCGCAACTTTTATGCTGATTGGCAAAGGTTATATCGGCACCGAGTTTTTTCCGAAAAGTGATCGTGGAGAGTTTATTGTGCAGATTGAATTGCCTAAGGATGCCTCTATTGAACAAACCAATTTAATTACAAGCAAAGCTGAACAGATTTTAAGCACTAAGCCAGAGGTTGTCCGTTTGATTACTAATGTTGGACAGGCAAGTGAAGCAGCAGGTGCTCAGCAGGCCCCGGCATATTCTGCCGAGATCAATGTGCAGCTGGTTGAGCGTAAGCTGCGTTTAGACCGTTCGGATGTGTATGC
>CAZGCG010000571.1:0-1859 GCA_964524205.1 uncultured Sphingobacterium sp.
TATTTTAAGCGCATCAGCGATCCCAAAACATAGGCTGTTGTCTTTCCTGAACCTTCAGGCGCTACGGAGATCACATCCTGTCCACCCAGAATACGTGACATCGTTTTAATTTGAATTTCTTTGGGACCTAAATAACCCGCATCAGTCATTGCTCTGACTAAGGGCTTACTCAGCTTTAATTTCTCTAACAAGACCATGCAAACAGATTTTTATTTTGAAATGCAAAGGTAGCAGAATAGTATTGAGTATTGAGTATTGAGTAGTTAGATATTAAGCTAATAGGACGACACATGTTAGAGACAGATGGATATCTGATTGCAAAGAAACACAGAGTAAACGCGGACTAAACGCGGACAAAACACACATAAAACGGAAGTATCTCCGTGTTTTGTCCGCGTTTAATCCCTGAATACCAAGTGTTTAATTTGGATTTATCCCGAACTTTTCCTATATTCAGTATAGACATAAACCGAACGTTATGGCAAGATTAATCAATGGAATCAATGGCCCCTTTGTAGGAAAGGCTGGGTCTGTGATCGGTTATACTGTAAATGGTGTAGGATATATGAAGGGTCTTTATAAAAAAAGGACCAAAAAACCAAAGGAAGGCGAGGCTCTTAACCGCAAAAAATTTGCGGCTGCCCAAGCCTGGCTACAACCTGTTACAGATTTTGTAAGGGTTGGATTTAAGGGCTATAATGAACGATTTCAGGGTTTTACAGCAGCCAAATCATGGCTTATGAAGAATTGTATTCAGGTTATTGATGGTGAAATTGTGATTGATCCGGCACTTGTAAAAATCAGCTCAGGAAATTTACCACTTCCCGAAAATATACAATGCAGTCTGCAGGAACTGAACACCTTCCGCATCAGCTGGACCCCGGCAAGGGAACGTGGCTTTCTTCATGATCAGGCCATGGTAATGGCATATGATCAACACAGTGCTTATGGTCTCGTGTTAGGAAGTGACAGAACTTCCGGTGAAGTTCTTGTACCTGTTGATCCCTCCTCCTATCCCTATCATGTTTACCTTGCATTTATTGCTGCCGACCGGAGCAGGCAGTCGGATAGTGTGTATTTGGGGGAGTTTTGGGTTTTATAATCTTAGGCTAGTGATTTGAGGAGTCAAACGACTCTACACCCTTCCCATTTTTTTGTAAGAATCCCTGAAAATATTATTCAAGCAACAGAGTATCATCTTCATCATCCGAAAGGCTCAGCGAAATCGTATCTGCACCTGCAATCCCTTCAATAGAACCCTTAATACTTGAAGCATTCAGCAAAACTTTATCCAATTGCTTTTCACGCATTTTCCACATTTTCTCCATTGCATCCCGCTCTCTATGTATGGATAAGCGCATACTCATATAACCCTCACGAATGGCTTTCCATTGTTCCGAAAACTCAGTCCCAGTTAAATAATCATAAAGCATATGCATTTTATCTCCCCTGTTCTCCTGCGATTTGGAAGAATTATAAAGTCGCAGAATACCATCCCGTAAAACGTAGGCCACAGCCTTTACTTCCTCAAAAGAACAGATCCAAACACCATCCCGCTCACCAAAACAGGTCATGCCTTTAGGGTAAGTTTGGGTTACAATTACTGCAACGTCCACTCCCTCTTTACGCATGTCTTTTTTAAGCTTATCGATCCAGTCGTTGGCAAAATCCTTGGTCCGTTTACTTTCATAAATAATCTTACCACAATCCTGACCAAATTTATTCCTCACCACCTGGATACAGTCGGCACCACGAACACCCTTTCCAACTTCACCAATCTGATCAAATGGGAAGGTAACCCTCAACACTTCCTCCAGAATCAGTTCCTGAACCTCTCCCTGCAGCTGCATAGAGCCCTG
>CAZGCG010000572.1:0-1848 GCA_964524205.1 uncultured Sphingobacterium sp.
ATTTACCTTTTTTCATTAAAAGGCCAACAATATCGATCTTATTTATTTTATCCTTTCTGCCTGCTCCAAGGTACAAGGTCGCCCATTCTGTATTCACCGGAATGACATCCTTTTCAGGTAATGCCTCAACTTCTATTTTATCTGAAAGAAAAGATGGACGTTCGGTCTCCGTAAGAATTACATAGGCTGTCCCGCTTGAATGCATCCTTGCAGTACGCCCATTTCTATGCAAAAAGGCTTCTTCATTATGAGGCAGCTGGTAGTGTATCACGTAATCTATTTCAGGTATATCCAAACCTCTGGATGCCAGATCTGTAGTAATCAGCAAACGGTAACTGCCATTTCTGAATTTCAACAAGGCCTTTTCACGATCCTCCTGTTCCATTCCTCCATGAAAAACTCCATGATCCAGACCCATATCCCATAGCAAAGCACTTATCCTGTCGACCGCTTCTCTGTGATTACAAAAAACCAAAGCTGAGCCCTTCCCTATTTTGCAGATCAGGGAGAACAAGGTCTCCAGCTTATCGGCAGCTTCAGAAATCACTGATCTGATCTTTAAATTAGGTAGACTGTTATTATCTTTTAAGAAATTAACCTCAAGAGGTTTTACTAGTCCGGTGAATAAGGGAATACCCTCCATTTTGGTTGCAGAAGTCAGTATCCTTCTTTGTACATGTTTCAGGCGGCTGATGATAAAGCTCATATCCTCTTCAAAACCAAATTCCAGTGCCTTATCAAATTCATCCAATACCAGGGTATGGATTTCATCGGGATTAAAATTATCATGACGGATATGATATGCTATCCTGCCGGGAGTACCGATTATAACAGCCGGCGCCTGGGTCAGATTGTTCTTCTCAGTCCTGACCGGATGCCCGCCATAAAAACAATTGACCTTAAAGCCGGTCATCATGGCTTTAAAAACCTGTTCGATTTGCACAGCTAATTCCCGGGATGGAACCAGAATCATTGCCTGTACCCCCTGCTTTGAATCATCAAGACGTTTTAACAAAGGAATTAAGAAAGCAATAGTCTTTCCCGAGCCTGTAGGCGATAAAATAATCGTATCCTTATTGGCTGCAGCATCTATCGCAACGCGCTGCATCTCGTTCAGGGATGCAATTTTTAAATTCTTTAATACCTTTTCAATCATCTCGCTTTTCAAAATGCAAAGGTAATGCAATTATCCTCAATCGATTTAGTGATTTGGACATAGTTCTTCAATATAAATTTCAGAGCCAATTCTGCGTATCAGTCTATTTTTATCTATTTTCGTGAACAAATAAATCAAACACTCAAGCCTATCTATTTTCAGATGATGATCAAAAAGTTAATCCCATTTTATGTACTTGTTCTAAGTATTTTCCTTAGTTCCTGCCAATCAAATTCTACAACTCTGGCATCAGGCTCTGCAGATAGTTTAGCCGCGACTCAAAATAGTGAGGAAAAGCCGGAAGAAGCCGAAGCACAACAAACAGGAGGTAAGAAGGCTACTGCAGCAGAGATTCTCGCCAGACCTCAGGTGCCTATTCTTTGTTATCACCAGATAAGAAACTGGGTTTCAACCGACGGGAAAATGGGGAAAGATTATATTGTTCCAATTGCAGAGTTCAAATCGCAGATGAAAATGCTTGCTGATAGCGGTTATCAGACTATTTTGCCTGATCAGCTTTACAATTATCTGGTTTATGGAGCCAAGCTGCCAAAGAAGCCAATCATGTTAACCTTTGATGATACCAAACTGGATCAGTACACCAACGCACTCCCGGAATTGAAGAAATATGGTTTTAAAGGCGTATTTTTTATCATGACCGTTTCTTTAGGTAAACCAAATTATATGAGCAA
>CAZGCG010000573.1:0-1836 GCA_964524205.1 uncultured Sphingobacterium sp.
ATTCTCAGACATATTCAATAAATATTAAAAATTACAAAATTAGATCCGGGTTTTCCGGACCGAAATGTTTCAGTATTACAATTGGATCAGTTTTAGATGGGTTGCTAATAAGAACACCTTCCTTGGCCGCTTTTTCACTCACAAAATATTCATCATGAGTAAGCTGACCATATCTGATCAGAGCCGGAGTCTCAATATCCCATACTCCAAATTTACCATGCCCCTGCATCACGATCATACCGTAACAGGCACTATCCCTGATGGTAACTGTTTGTCCGGGTAAAACGGTTAGTTCTTTTGCGCTGAATGCAGCTGATCTGTAGCAGACCCAGTTTTCAATATATCCTTCAGCTTCCATTTCAGCCAGAGGTTTTACTGGTTTTGGAAGCATAAAGCGGGTTTCTAAAATATTCGGATTTACGTTCAGATCCCAATCAATTACTTCCATCAACTGATCGAAATCGCCGATTCTGTCCTTTGGAGTTCCATTCCATAGTAATTCCTCGGGTATAATTGCTTCATTAACAAGTGATTGATACATCGCAAAAACATCCGATGCTTTTTGAGGCTCATAAGTACATAAACTTCCAGGTGCATGAAGCATGCCCGGAGGCACATCCCATCCGGTGCCCGGTTCCAGTTTAAAGGCCTGTGAATAGGTAGTCAACTTGTTATCTCCTTTTGTGAAATTTACCAGGCATTCCCGAATTTGGGCTTTGGTAGTACCCGGAGCAATCCCAAAGAAGGTATAAGGGAAATCTCCACCGTGATTGTTTAGTTGAGGTGGAAAATAATAGGCTTCAGGTTTACCTTTTTGTCCGATTTTGGCAGCATGTTCATCATTGTGATGAATATGATGGGGGAGTGGCCCCATATTATCGAAGAACTTGGAATACATCGGCCAGCTTTGGTGTTCATTCCATAAGCGATCTCCAATAATTTCACCTTTTAGCTCATCAATGGCATCTTTTAATAAAAACTGCTCATCTTTTCCACCTTCATTAAAAACTACGGCACTCAGGCCTTCATTCTTTCCGGTAAGAGGTCCGTTTTGTGCCGGAGTGGTAGATGATAACCATCTTTCATCAATACCCCCACGTTGTCCGCCAAGTACATAATAATCATCCGGGTGTAACTTGATCCTTCTTCCCGGTACGCAAAATGAACGGGGTACCCATGTTGGGGCTAATCTGAGAATTCCTTTTCCTTGTTCTAAAGCTTTTTTCGCTAAACTCATATTATTATTAAAATTGATCATCAGGCTTAAATCTTATTAAGCCTTTTTATTTAAAACTTGTATTTCTAATTCATATTTTCTTGTTGCTCCGGGAGCAAGCAAAATGAGTTCATTTTGTTGCCTTGCGCGACTTTGCCCTACTGGTGGATTTGTTCCGGGTTCGAGCCCAACAACATATTCTCCTTTACCGAAATGCAGCCAGTTTGTTAAACAGGGTAATTGCTTTTTAATGAACCTTAAATTAAGGCTTAATCCGATTTTAGGGTTCTCCAATCCACAGGTACAAAACCCTGATTCATCAGTTTCAATATCGATAAATGCAACTTCCTCGCCGGCAGCACTGTGGTCATCGAGAGGGGCTGGGCAGGTATGAAAATCACTCCCTTCTTTGAAAAGTTTATCCGGATTTCCATCTCTTGATTTCCATGAACCATTCCATAAAATTTTGCTGCCTTCATCAACTAATGGCCAGCCCAGATTGCAATGGTATAGAAGCATGTGCGGGGCCTCTGTATTACCGCGGTTAATTACCTCATCCTGAATTCGGATTGTGGATTTTCCCAAAGTGGCAGAGATGGTACGTCTTAATTCCATTCTGT
>CAZGCG010000574.1:0-1833 GCA_964524205.1 uncultured Sphingobacterium sp.
GCGGGTCAAAGCCCAACAGTCTTTGGAAATGGCACTTTCAAAACCAATGTGCGAAGCAAAAATACCCGCATCTACCCATAAGTTTTTCTTCTTTGAAATTTTCACACCTGCATTGGCTTCAAAAATATTTTGCAAAACTCCGGGTTCGGCTGCAAGATTAGCGTTGGCATAAGTTCCAGTCATCAGAGCCAAATTAGCTCTTACTTTATCGGTTGCATAAGCTGCCTTTATAAAGCCTAAATTCAGATTTACTTCATTGTGTCTGTTGTGTGAGTAAACAAAACCAGGGCGGTTATGATCTGATGGATTTGCAAAATCATAACTGTAATAGGTTTCAATATAGCCACTTATTGAAAGTGGATTTTTTGTGCTGTCTGTTTGTGCAAAACTGTTCAATGCGATAATTGACAGTATTGCTAAAAATGTCTTTTTCATCTTTTTTATTTAAGGTCATCCAATGCAAGGTTCAATTTCAGTACATTAATTTTCTCTGTACCAAATAAGCCAAGCAATGGTTTTTCTGTTTGTTGTTCAATGATTTGATTGATTGTTGTTTCGCTGATATTGCGATTTTTAGCTATCCGCTTTACCTGCACTTTTGCAGCCTGAACGGAAATGTTGGGGTCAATTCCGCTACCACTTGCTGTTACTAAATCAGAAGGAATTTCATCTTTTTTTATGTCGGGGTTGTGAACTAAAAAAGTGTCTATTCGTGCTTGTACTTCTGCTAAGTAGTCAGGATTTGATGGCCCTTTATTACTTCCACCTGAACCTGCTGCATTGTATCCAACTGCGGAAGGTCGGGAACTAAAGTATTTGTCGCTGGTAAAGCTTTGACCTACGTTTTCGTAGAAACCCGATTTACTTTTCGTGAAAGAACTATTTTCTGGAGCAAGTTTTGAAATGCCATATACGGCAAGTGTGTAGATGCCACAGAAAAACACTAAACATACGAGTGTCAAGCGAATGGCTGGTATTAGATTATTTTTCATTGTCTTAATTTTTTAGATGAATACTGAAACTAAAAGGTCAATGGCTTTGATACCGATAAATGGAATGATAACACCACCAAGTCCATAAATAAGCAGGTTTCTACGAAGCAAGGCACTTGCTCCAATAGGTTTATAGGAAACGCCTTTCAACGCCAATGGGATAAGTAATGGAATGATGATGGCATTGAAAATTACGGCAGAAAGAATGGCACTTTCAGGACTATGCAAGTTCATAATATTCAATCCTTGTAATGATGGAATGGCAACTATAAAAAGTGCAGGAATAATGGCAAAATATTTCGCCACATCATTGGCAATACTGAAAGTGGTAAGCGTTCCCCTTGTCATTAAAAGTTGTTTGCCAATTTCAACCACTTCAATCAGTTTGGTTGGGTCGTTGTCCAAATCCACCATATTACCCGCTTCTTTAGCTGCTTGAGTTCCGCTATTCATAGCTACGCCTACATCTGCCTGAGCCAGTGCAGGTGCATCATTGGTTCCGTCACCCATCATGGCTACCAAACGCCCTTCTGCTTGTTCTTTTTTGATGTAATTCATTTTGTCTTCGGGCTTGGCTTCTGCAATGAAATCATCAACTCCTGCTTTTTCAGCTATAAATTTTGCTGTCAATGGATTATCACCTGTAACCATCACAGTTTTAATTCCCATTTTTCGCAACCGTTCAAATCGTTCCTGAATACCAGGTTTAATGATGTCTTGTAACTCAATTACCCCAATTACCTTTTCGTTTTCAGAAACTACTAATGGAGTACCGCCATTGCTTGAAATGATTTTAACTTGTTCGGCTGTTTCAGTAGGAAAACTATTCCTTGCGTTTTCT
>CAZGCG010000575.1:0-1824 GCA_964524205.1 uncultured Sphingobacterium sp.
TTTGACAGCATTAATTGCATAGTTAACTATTTCATCAGGCTCAGTAGGTATAAAATTCAGCTGTATATTACCTGTTTCGACCTGAGCCAAATCAAGTAACTCACTTGTTATCTTTAAAAGTCGGTCGCTATCATCCTTTATATGATTCAAAAGATCCAATTGTTCTGTATTCAGTTTTCCAACCCGTTCATCTTCTATCAGCTTTATGCTCATTTTTATTGCGGATATAGGCGTTTTGAGCTCATGCGAAATAGTGGCAATGAAATTAGTCTTGGCTTCATCCAGTTCTGTGAATTTTGTAATATTTCTAAGAATATAGACCTCCCCGGCCGACCTGCCAGATTTCAACAAGGTTTGCTCTTCAGTATCAGAATAAACAGGTATTGTAATTTCCCTGACTTCCAATTGAAAGTAAGATTCCTTACCATTTGCATAAATTTTAATGGGCTTATCACTCTGCTTGTTCTCAGTTAAGGTTTTAAGCAGATCATTCTTTTTAGAGATCTCTGCTACATTCAAGCCAATAGTCTTTTCCTCATTCAGGTTTAGCAGCTGCTCAGCAGCGGGATTGATGAAAATCAGATTGCCTTTCTCATTCAACCCAATAATTCCATCCTGCATCTGTTCAATTATAGTTTCAATTCTCTGCTTTTCGGACATCACTTTAGAAAGATTGCTATTCTCCCAATCGTTTAGTTTAGCCGCCATCTGGTTAAAGGCAATAGCTAAAGGAGCAAATTCATCATTGGCGCTAAAATCCATCCTGGCGCGATAATTTTTCCTGCTGATTTCCTTTATTCCCTCCGTTAACTCCAATAGAGGGTTTGCAATAAAACCAGGAAAATTGACACTGAAGCTGAACAGAATGATAATAATGAAAGATCCAATGAGACTCATGTAAATGTTTGCCTTTTTCACAGAATTTTGTGCCTGATCATTTTTCCTGACGATCGCTTCCATATTTAGCTTTTCAACATTCCTTAAGTAATTTCTCAAGCTTCGTTGATACTTTGCCAGTTGCTCAATAGACAAATCGGCTGACTTTAAGGCTTCAAAATCCTTTCGGATATTTCTGGTAATCCCTGCCTCTCCAGGTTCAGTGATATTAGCTTCCTGCTTTTTTAACTGCTCATCAAAATTGCTGATTGCCTCCGTTGATAATGGGAGTTCCTGATTATCAAGAACGGTTCTCATTTCACGCATAAAACGAAGTGATTCATAGTTATCCTTTAGAATTACCTTTGAATGTTCAGAGATCTGCTTTAAGTAAAATCCCGAAAAACCACCAAAAAGTAATACCATTACAAAGAGAAAGCCGAAGCCCAGTCGAAGTTTGCTTTTAATTTTCATATCCATGTGTTTTAGAGAGGAAATTGGGAATGGGAAATGGAACTAAACGCTGCCACATTTCCTGTTTCCCATTTCCTATAACCTAATGCCTATTACCTATTACCTAATACCTATTTTCTACTCCACTACCTAAGACAAAATCACCAAATCCGTTTCAGTGGCAGCAATTTTCTGCAGCAACTGGTTAAAAATTGATGTCCGCAGAATAATCTGGAACAGATTTAAATGCGGTTTGCCTATGCAGATTGTAGTAATTTCCCGTTCCTGTACCACCTGCATAATGGTTTGAACAATTTCATCACTCTTAATTTTCACTACCTCGGCTCCAAGTTCTGTAGCCAGTTTGAAATTGTTTATCAGGTGACGCTGTTTATCCAGTTTAATCCGGTCGAGGCTTTCTGAACTGCTTTGAATATAAAGAACAATCCATGGCGACCGATAGTAAGAAGCCAGCCTGGCTGTTTTTCGAATTAC
>CAZGCG010000576.1:0-1814 GCA_964524205.1 uncultured Sphingobacterium sp.
GAAGTCCTGGCGATACGATCGCGAATGTAAGCGATAATAATACTACTGTTGAAAAAGCAAGGCCATTCCCTCAATCTGAGAATCTCTTCTATATCCTATGTGATGCCCGAACCTCGGGTAAAAGCTTGTACATCGGCCTGCAAAATTCTAGTCAGTTGAAGGCAATTGAATTTGACCGTAACGTCTCTAACACAACAGGCACTCTCACGGCAACACTCAACTGGACACCCCCAGCCGGACATGCCTTTACTACAGCATTCAGGCACTATAGTGCCGACGGAACCAAACTGAGTTTTGCCTTGCTCAATTACAGACCAGATCCGATTAGAATAACTACATTCTCGTACAATTTCACGACCAAAGAATTTAAAAAAGTGGTGGATCATGCCTCCTTGAGCTACGGGCGGGAAGGTTCCAGCGAGTACCTGTACGATCTGGATGACGAGGGTAATCTTTATTACGCCGGGTATGCAGAAAATGGGACCAATGACAAGGGCGTTTCTATTTACAAAATCTCCGCGGGCAATACGACTTCCCTGGTGGGTAAGGATAATTTCTTAAAGTTCGGCAGGGTTGCCAAGTTGAAATACCTGCATGGTAAACTATACCTTGCCGTTACTGGTACAAAAACAGGAACCATTGTAAATCAACTGAGTTTTATCAGGCAGAAATAAATAAAATATAATCTTTAAAGGTCATCATATTATGAAACAAATCTTTCTTTTACTGACAGTATTCTTTACCAGTGTTCAGGTTTATGGACAATACATCAGGGATGAGCAACGCCAAAAGGAATTGAACAATTACTTGGAGTCCATTCGGAAAGGCCGGGATTACGGCAACACCAAAACCTCCGAATTTAAAATGAATGAACAGGCGGTGCAGGAAATGGTGGACCGGTGGAAAGGCGCAAAATAAAAAAGAGAAAAGAGTGCTGAAGAGTTAAGGCGTGCTTATGAGCTTAAGGAGCAGGCTAAAGCATCACGAGTGGTGAAAAGTATAAATGAGACTCTGGCGAGAAGACACGCAATTGCAGAAATGTGTATGCCTCTTGCCATGACCTACCTTGATGCCGGCTTTCAGGAATTTGAAGCCAAAGCACTTCCTCAACGAAGTGTAATTGGGGTGTCTGCCAGCGATTCGTTTTACTATAAACCAGATAGCAACATGGTTACCACCATAAATGCCTATCTGAAATACAAAGAACAAAAGAACAGTGAAAGTTTTGAAGAGCTCTTCCCGCTTATTTTGGGTTTTAGGCTTGCGGGATATACAGCCCTGAAAGCTTTAGAAGACCTGGAAAAGCGCTTTCCGGAGAAAAAAGACATTATCACATATACTAAGCCATTTGCAGCCCTTGCCTATTGGACGGGTGGCGAAACGATGCCAAGGGCATTTACAAGTACGTCTCCACGAGAATATGATTATATATACGCAGATAAGATGGACAGTTTGTTGAAAAGCTGGTTCAGAAACGATTCAATGAGTGTGAAAAACGCTATCGCTCAAACTAAAATTACGGAAGACTGGTGGAATCAATCAGGAGTTTATTCTAAGACAATAGAAAAAGTGTTGACAATTGCACGAAGCCCAGAAATAGTAAAACCTGCACAGCCTTCAACATCCGGCAAAACCAAAGTAAAAAAGGTAAAATACAAGGATTCTCCGTATGAAGGTGAAGTAAATGAGAAAAACATCCCGCACGGCAAAGGTAAATTGATTGGTGGCGTTGATAGAATTAATAAAAAAGTATTAATATCTTTTTCGGAGGGCACTTATTTTAATGGCGTGAAGAACGGAAAGTTTAATGAACA
>CAZGCG010000577.1:0-1809 GCA_964524205.1 uncultured Sphingobacterium sp.
CATAAGCAGTATGATATTCACCTCCGGCATTTTCTCCACCATAATAAATGTTCAGCGAAGGTATACCAGCATGCTGCAGGAACGCAGAATAATCAGATCCGGAGCCTAAAGCTCCAATGCTCATTGATTTTTTAGCCATATTGTCTTTTCTGGCTTTATCAGAACCGGAATTAACAATGTCCCGGGCTTTTAAACGCTCAAAAATACTCACATTGGTCTGAGGATCAATAATATCCTTCGAAATTCCGTCAACCATAGATTCTAATCCATGGGAACCTGCAGCCGACAGGAAACCTCTGCCATTTCCATCAGAATTGATATAGACAACTGCTTTTTGCTTTAGTTCAGCGGCATGATCTTCCACCCATTCGGTAGAACCGATCAGTCCGGGTTCTTCTGCATCCCATGCACAATAAACAAGGGTGCGTTTTGGTTTATAACCATTTTTAACTAATTCGCCGATCGCCTTTGCCTCCTCCATCATAGCAGCGATGCCACTTATCGGATCGTTTGCTCCTGTATTCCATCCATCGTGGTGGTTGCCGCGAATGACCCATTGATCAGGATAAACAGATCCTTTGATCTTTGCGATAACATTGTAAGCAGGTACCATTTTCCAGTCGAATTCTACTTTAAGTCTTACTGAAGTTTTCCCCGGACCAATATGATAGGTAAAAGGTAATGCCCCGCGCCAGTCAGGAGGTGCTACCGGTCCGCCCAATGCCTGCAACAATGGCTGTGCATCATGATAACTGATAGGTAAAACCGGAATCTTCAACAGATTTTCAGCATCTTCTTTTTTCAGGCGTTTTGCATTTTCAGTCGCACCGATAAATGGAGTCAAAGGATCACCCGGATAAATAACCATATCCATGATCGAACCGCGCTGCACACCATGTTCGTTTTTAAAACTTCCTTTCGGATAGACATCCCCCTGGAAATAACCGTCCTCCATTGGATCGGAATAGATGATACATCCAATTGCTCCATGCTCCTGCGCTACTTTTGGTTTAATACCGCGCCATGATCTTCCATATCTTGCAATTACAATCTTTCCTTTGACATCAATCCCGAGCTTTTCCAGCGTTTCATAATCTTCAGGAAGGCCGAAGTTTACAAAGACCAGTTCAGCGTTTACATCCCCATCTGCGCTCCAAGCATTATAGGTTGGAAGCTGATCCGGGTGACCCGATGTTGCATCTTCTTTATAGGCCGGCTCTTTCAGCAAAGCTTTAAATTTTGTCGGGGCAGTCATCTCCAATATCCGCACTTTAGGCGTTGGAAAAAGAACTTTATAGACTTCAAGTTCTGCATCCCAGCCATAGCTTTTGAACTTTGCCAGTAGATTTTCTGCGACTTCCTTACTGGCCGGAGAACCCAAATAATGCGGTTTCACAGTAAGTTCCTTGATGGTTTTACCGATATTTTCGCTGCTGATAAAACTGTCGAAGCTCGATTCTAATTGTTTCTGGTCTTGTGCAGATGCAGTCCCAACAGAAATAAGAATTGCAGCAATGGGAAGAAAGTACTTTTTCATTTTTTGGTTTTATTAAGGAAAATATTTATAAATCTGCAGGTAAATTCCAGCCTGAAAACCGGTAACCGGTAACAGTCAACTGATAACAGCCATAGCTAACTGATTAATAAACAATTAATTTAACGTGAAATCGACATAATATTTAAAAAACCGCATACCTGCCTGCCGGCAGGCAGGGAAACATAGTATTTTATAGTTTCTAACCTACATTTTAGACACAGATAGCCTTGAAGCTTCGCTTCAATCTATGTGATTTACAATCTATGTTTCCT
>CAZGCG010000578.1:0-1796 GCA_964524205.1 uncultured Sphingobacterium sp.
CAATCAAAAGATCCTGAGCATTGAGTACCGACAAATAATTGGTTACTACAGCTAAAATCAGATCATTCTTAACCTTCTGGGTATTGCTTTTGTCAGCTTCTAGCTGGAGTTTGTTCTGGGATATTTCATTCATCCTTCTGAATCCCTGAAATAAAGCGGTATTGGAAGTAACGTTCCCGCTGGTTGAGGTAATCGCCTGATTGATAAACTGGTTGGTCAATGGGTCAATACTACGTCCAAAATTAAAATTCAGACCTGTATTAGCATTCAGTGTAGGATAAAGGGCAAGCTTAGACTGGCTGAGGTTCTCCTCAGATATTGCCTCAGAAAATTGCGCCTGCTTGATCTGAAGGTTATTCTCAATGACCAGTTCTGTAGCCCTTTTCAAGGTAATTCGCTCCTGCGCAAAAAGTGGATTCATTATTTAGCCGGCCAGTAATAAGGCAAAAACACTATATCTGTATAAGACCTTAGGGTTTGGATGTTTCATATATTATTCAACAAGATTGGTTAGGATGTAAATCCACTCTAAAAATACTATCATTTAATTAATAACATATTTATCTTCGTGATAAATTATTAAAAGGCAATTGTATTTAGCTTATTCCCCCTTTTGGCTCAGATGGTTATACCCCACCCTAACCTGGCATAAAAGCCGCAAAGAAAAATATGTATATCTCACTTTTGACGACGGACCTATACCAGTTGTTACACCCTATGTATTAAATACACTTAAAAAATATGATTGCAAAGCTACCTTCTTTTGTATTGGGGATAATATAGATAAAAATCCATCAATATTATCAGATGTTATTGCCGAAGGGCATACCGTTGGAAATCACACTTATAATCACCTCAGGGGCTGGAAAACATCAGATGGCGATTATTTAGACAGTGTAAGAAAGGCTTCCGTACTAACAGGAACTCGTCTGTTCCGACCGCCTTATGGCAGGATAAAAAAATCACAGATAACTGATATCAGAAAACATTTTCCTGAGACTGAAATCGTAATGTGGGATGTACTTAGTGGTGATTTTGATGAAAGCATCACAAAAGAACAATGCGTCGAAAATGTTTTAAAACATTGCAATAATGGCTCAATTATCGTTTTTCATGATAGTCTGAAAGCATTCGAACGTCTGGAATATGCACTGCCTATTGTCCTTGAAAATCTATCTGAGAAAGGGTTTCAATTTAAAACACTTTGAAAAGAAGATTTCAACTGAATTATTCATGATTTTTATTGCTATTACATTATTCAATCAATATTTTTGCGCGAAGCTTAAGAGATATTTTTTGCCAATTCAGCCTGGATATCTGATCAATAAAATCTTAAAAAGTGACTTATCTCACATTTCATTCCGATAACTATCATTTAAAGATAGTTATGTCTTTTATAAATTTACCAAGGTAAATGTAAGTCGTAGTATGAAGTATAAATTTATAAGTCTGGTTTTAATAATGGCACTGAGCTTTCAATGCCTTATTAAAATTGGTCTTATTAGTTATTACTCTATTAACATAGAATATATCATCGCTGAACTCTGCGAGAACAAAGACAAACCTGAGTTAAAGTGTAATGGTAAATGTTACTTGAAAAAGAAAATGGGCGAAGCCGATAAGGCTGAAAAACAAACTGCAGGAATTTTTAAACAGATCGAATTTCCGGTATTTATTCCCCATGTACACCTTTCAATTGACCCCGAATACATTCTTATTGAAAATACCATACCTGAATTGAAAAACCTTTATTCACATACCTTAAGCAATAAGATATTCCATCCTCCTCTGGTCTA
>CAZGCG010000579.1:0-1790 GCA_964524205.1 uncultured Sphingobacterium sp.
CGTTTATTTCAACTTGGAATGCCATACCGGCAATTACACCATCAACATACCATTTACTTATGTTCATGGCTCCGGCATCAACAAGAAGCTTTTCAATTAGCATTATCGACTTTTCTGGTAAAACAGTGGATGTGTAGTTCTTTAAATTCATTTGTTTACCTCAGATTTATTTGTATTATTGAATATTCGTTAACTAAAAACAACTATTATGAATTTCATAAAAATTCAACACATGATCTTTGCATCTCGAACCATTCACAACATCGAATGGAAAAACAATACGATAGTAGTTCACATTGAAAAAGGAGGTTTTGAAGTATTTGAATACGAAAACCTCGATGCTGCAGGGAAAGCATATAAAGATATTTATGAACAATTGAATAATATCCGCTAATTTGTTTTAACCAAATCGAATATTGTGGTGATGCTTATTTCTTTGCATTTCTATATGGAGCATTGAAATTATCTGCATATGTAAATTTACAGCAACTTTCCTTATATCCTCTGACTAGGTGCACAGCTCCGGGCTGCCTCCCGGTTTGAACAAATGTTTCTGGGTGTTTCACAAAAAGGATCTCCTTGATTCCAAAGCCATTATATCTAATTTCTCTGATTCTTTTGGTAGTAAATAGCGCTGGAGTATTGATCAGGAAAACAATATTATCTGCATATTTCATTGAATGTATTAAAAAAGCTGTTAGTTTGCTGAAGGGTGGATTAGTTACGATCCAATCAACTTTTTTCCTAAATTCAAAGAAATTTCTTCCTTTTTCAATTTCACACCAGTCTGTTCCTTCAGGTAAATATTTAAGAAATGCTCCCCCCTGCACACGGCTCTAATATTTTTCCTTCAGGCTTAAAATAATTCACTATAAACTCAGCAAGGAGTTCCGGAGTATAATAGTTATCCTTTCCATCAGTTGGATGAGGTCGATATCCGAATAAAGTCAGTACATTCAGTTTACCTGCCATTATTTCAGCACCTCAATGCATTTTTCAATTATCCATTTCATTACGGGTGGAGTGACAGCATTGCCGCATTGTTTAACCTGATCTCTACCGGAGCCGAGAATTACATAATCACTTTCAAAGGCCATTCCCAGCATAATCTCGTGCGGCTTAAGCATCCTGTAATAACAATCTTCATATTTGGGCTTTGAGAAATTTACTAAGCTCATACGGTCTTTTGTTGTTACCGTTCCGAACGGGTCACTTATCCCGGTTGCCTGAGCTGTACCGTAATAGTAACTTATAAAAGACTGCCAGCTTTCATCGGTAATCAGACCGTGATATAATTTTGTTGTTTCTGTGCTTAGTGGCTCAAGGCTTGAGCGGGATTTACTGCTTTTTTTATTCTCGACTATGAACGGTGTTAGTAAAGCAGTTTTAATACCTCCTTCACCACTATAACATGTTGTAACATTAGTTCAGGAACCATATGGTAATATAGTATAGTTATCATATTGCTGAACCTGAACTATGAAAAAAACTATACTATTAATATTTGCTGCTTTGCAGATCTGCTCCTTAAATGTATCGGCGCAATTTACCAAGAGCCAGATGGATGAGCTGACCGCATTTGGTATTTCGGAAGCAATAGAACCAGCCAATACTTCTGTAATAAGGCGCGCAAATGAGATCACGGAAGCTTATAAAAATGGCGATTATATGGAAAATATCTGCGCCATATTTGATGATGTTTTCCGGAACTGGAATTACCAGCTGGATCCCGGCGGATTGGAGTATTTTGAAAAGGCCGGAGTATCGGTTTATACATATTCAGGAGATTG
>CAZGCG010000580.1:0-1762 GCA_964524205.1 uncultured Sphingobacterium sp.
TTGTGTTGACAATGGTATGGTGATGCTGGGCGAACTTTATGATGCGGTTAAGATCAATGATCCGCTATATTATCCAATCGTTGAACGCTGTATCCAGCATAAAATTCCATTGATGCTTCATGGCGTGACCACTCTTGGAAACTGGCGCCCCGGATATTTACCAACTAATCCTCCAAATTCTTCTGTTCCTGAAGATTTTGTCGAGATAGCGAACCGCTATCCCGAAGCGATGATCATTTGTGGTCATATCGGCGGGGGTGGTAACTGGGAATATATGTGCCGGATTTTAAAGAAGGCTCCAACATTGTTTCTGGATACGAGCGGTAGTGTTAGTGATGAGGGTATGATCGATATGGCGGTTAAATATATTGGCGCAGATCGTTTGTTATTTGCTACTGATATGAATTATGAAACCGGTGTCGGTAAAATTATATGGGCTGATCTGAGCGAGGCAGACAGGAAAAAGATCTTCTTCGAAAACTTTAACAATTTATTGAGAAAGGCGGGTAATCATGCTAGTTGATATCAATGCATTCGTTGGTCACTGGCCATACCGGAACTTAAGAGGGAATAACCTCAAAGACCTGCTTACACGTATGAATACCTATGGAGTGGATAAAGCAATAGTATCCAATCTGAATGGGATTTTTTATGTAGATGGACAAATTGCAAATGAAGAGTTATTTGCTGAACTGAACTCTGATGCCTCATTTAAAGATCGCTTTATTCTGTTCGCGACCATTAATCCTATTCTTCCCTGGTGGAGGGATGCGCTGGAGACCTGCCATAAAGAGTTTGGAATGAAGGGAATCCGGATCTTCCCGCATTATCATCATTACAAACTGACTGATGATGCTTGTATTGAAATGGTTGAGGCTGCGAGAGATCTGGGTATGCCGGTTTCAATTCCACTCCGTATGACTGATTTAAGAGAGCGGTCCTGGCTGGATGTGGATAAGGCGATCAATTATAATGATGTTGCTGCTTTGGTAAGTAAAGTGCCTGATGCAAAATATATGATTCTTGAAGCCAGAATAACTGATGGACAAGAACCAACAAGCGCAGAGTCTGTTAAAATACTTAAGGCTGCAGATGTTGTTTTCGACACCTCAAGGGGCAGCGGAGTGGTTGTAAAAGGCCCGAATAGTGAAAGTTTAACTTATCTGCTGGAGAATTTCGGAGCTGATAAGCTGGCCTTTGGTACAGAAACTCCTTTTGTGGATTATACTTCCCCATTTTTAAGACTCGGAGCTTTTAAAGCTATCAACGAGAGCGAAAAACAAAAGGTATGGTCAGGAAATGCAATGAGGATGCTTAAGCTTTCCTAACGAGCGGAACATAAAAATAAACATCCCGCACAGGCGGGAATTAAAAACAAATAACACACAAATGAAGAAACAATTCCTTTTACAAATGCTTGCCATTTGCCTGATTCTAAATCTTGCTTATGCTCAAAACCCTGGCAGGACTCCCTACACATTGTTCAATGACTTTGAAACCGGTGAACTTTTTGCCTGGGAAACCTATCCTTACGCTCAGGATATAGCCTTTGATGCGCTGTATTTTGCGGTTAAGTCGCCTACTTATAAAGACAGCAAATACGCACTGGCTCGTCCTTTTAAGGCTCATGATGTGACTGAACTCTATCAGGGATTTACAAAACGTCTAAATCTTTATACGATTTCTGATACCAGGGTGAAAGCTGCTGTATATTTTCAGGGTGATCGTAATCCTGAGTCGCTTGAACTTTCATTAGGTACTT
>CAZGCG010000581.1:0-1755 GCA_964524205.1 uncultured Sphingobacterium sp.
GTGGACAAGGCAGTTGAATCATTAATCAGGTAGAATAGATAATTTATAACAGGTTGATATCCTGAAGAATACAAAAATAGAAATGAAGGTATCCAAAATAGCAAGTACCCTTGAGGGTTCAGAAATAATAAAAATTGCAGGTCAGATCAATGAATTGAAAAGTAAGGGTGAGCAGATTGCGAACCTGACTATCGGGGATTTTGATTCAAATATTTTTCCGATTCCCGATGAGCTGAAAGATGGAATTGTTGAGGCTTATCAGGCCAACCAGACCAATTATCCACCCGCCGAGGGTGTGGCAGTATTGCGTGAGAACATTTCAGTTTTCCTGCAGGAGCGTTTTGGTTTATCCTATAACAGTAAGCAAATTCTGGTTGCCGGCGGATCGCGTCCTTTGATCTATGGAACTTATATGGCTCTGGTTGATCCGGGAGACAAGGTAATTTATCCTACTCCATCCTGGAATAACAATCATTATTGCCGTTTTACAGGGGCAACTCAGGTTGCGGTTAAGACTTCGGCGGCTAATAAATTTATGCCAACTGCCGATGATATCCGTCCCTACCTGAAGGGGGCTACATTATTGGCCTTATGTTCTCCACTCAATCCGACTGGTACTATGTTTGCCAAAAAAGATCTGGAAGAGATCTGTGATCTGGTAATTGCCGAGAATAAGACTCGCGGTGCGGATGAAAAGCCACTTTATATTATGTATGACCAGATCTATTCCCTTCTGACCTTTGGTGATCAGTTTCATTTTGATCCGGTCACTTTAAGGCCGGAACTGAAAGACAGGGTGATTTATATTGATGGGATATCCAAATGCCTTGCTGCTACCGGTGTTCGTGTAGGCTGGGCTTTCGGCCCCGAACAGGTGATTGATAAAATGAAAACTATCGTTGGGCATGTTGGAGCCTGGGCACCAAAGCCTGAGCAGGTAGCAACAGCGAAATTTTTAACTCAAACAACAGAATTAAATAATTACCTGACAACTTTTAAAGCAAAAGTTCAAAAAAGCCTGGATACTCTATATCAGGGTATGATCCAGCTTAAAGCGGATGGTTTTGCTGTAGACGCGATCAATCCGATGGGTGCAATCTACTTAACTGTTAAGGTCGATTATATAGGTAAAACCACTCCTGAAGGAAATGTTTTGAAGGACAGTGCCGAAGTTAATTTTTACCTCATCAAAGAAGCGAAAATGGGTATAGTACCATTTTCGGCATTTGGTACAGATAGTGGTGTTAACTGGTTCAGAGCTTCTGTTGGAGGATGCTCTTATGAAGATATAGAACAAATGATCCCCAGGATGCGGGCTGCACTTAGCAAGTTGAAATAATAGGTATAATAACCTGAGTTAGATATAAAAAAGGCTAATTAATACGGTTATGATTGGTCATATAAGGCTCTGGTGCACAATAATTAGGTTTTGGAAAGCAATACCTGCGTGTTATAGGTTAGTTCAGTCCTTTCCTCCGGAGTAGTTCCGGCAAGAATTCGCGTTCTACATCAAATTACCAATAGCCGGAAGCTACCTCCTCCGGCAAGGTTTATTTTACCCGGAGCTGTATTTCATTGGGACGGGCAGCCCGGCAAAGGGACCATCTCCATTTGAGATAAAAGGGGTGGCAGCTGTAGCTTTTTTCCCATACTGAATTTCATGATACATACTAAATCTGCTGCAAAAATGACATCAGAAAACTTGAAGGAAGGACTGAAGAAGCACAGACCTTTCTTTCTAAAACAAGAGAAAAA
>CAZGCG010000582.1:0-1746 GCA_964524205.1 uncultured Sphingobacterium sp.
ACTCTCAATATTTTCTTCAATCAATGAAGAATTTCAAAGAGTTAAAAGATGTTTCCAAACTGAATAAACAACCAGAAAGGATAAGAATCAAACCAGTTAAACAAAGCGGAACCCTTAAGCAGGCGCTAAACAGTTACAATATGCCTGAAAACAAGCAGGAAGAAATTTCCTTATTGAATGGAATGCAACTCACAGACAGGGTATTGGCGGGATCTCTCATAAAAATTCTGGGGAAATAAAACAAAGAGGTAAAAAGCCAGAAAATAAAATAGGATTTTTACCTCTTTATTTATAGCTTGATATAATTAAATTTGTATTGCATCTAATACAGACTTATTAATCATACTTTAATGCGATTTCCCTGAGATCATCCTTTATGAATAAATACTGGTACTATTTAACAGGGTTAAACCAGGAATTCTCACTGGAATCAAGAATATTTCATTCCTTTTGTATAGTTGCCTTCTTTATTCTTACTCTTTGTGTTCCACTTAATATAATCTTAGGTCTGCCAATTTCTGCTGTACTTGCAGTAGTAGCATTAATAACTCAAGCTGGTCTTTACTATCTATCGAGGTTTAAGCATAAAACACAAATCAGCCTTTGGTTATCCATATTCATTATCCACACTATCATAATAATAAACTATTTTTTTAATTCCGGTATTCAGGGACCTAGTTTTTTATTACTCATTGCTATTTTTTTTCTGGTCATATCACTCTCAAAACCAAAGGAATACTGGTTCTTCATAAGCCTGAATTTAATTGTAGCCAGTGGTTTAGCATTGTTTGAGTATTTAAACCCTGAATTAGTTGAAAAATCTTACATGGGTCGTGGATTTCAATTCGGGGATATCATTTCCACTTATTTTATAAGTGTTCTGACCATTCTGATTGGTCTGCGATACATAAAAAAGAATTATTACATAAGCCAGGGTTTGCTGGAAACAAAAGCAGCTGATCTTGAACGTATAAATAGCACGAAAAATAAATTATTTACTATAGTTTCCCACGACCTGAGAGCCCCATTAGCTACAGTCAGAAGTTATTTGGAAATCCTGTCACAGTTAGATCCTGCAAAGGAGAACTGGCAGGAAATACAAAGTGATCTGATTGAGATGACCCAAAATACAGATAATATGCTCTCCAATATCCTGATGTGGTCTGCATCTCAAATGGAAGGAATAAGCATTAATAGGAAACCAATCCTTCTTGCAAACACTCTAATTCCTGTAATCAGGGTGTTTCAGTCAATTGCAAATGCGAAACAAATAGCTTTAAGCTTTGAAATTGACCCTGGTCTTAAGGTATTGGCAGACGAGAATATGCTGCAGCTTGTTATTCGAAATATCTTAAGCAATGCGATAAAGTTTACCAATAACGGAGGAAATATTCAGCTGAAAGTAGAATCTGATTATCCAAACTACGTAATCAAAATAAGCGACAATGGGATAGGAATGACCGATCAGATCAAAGATTCCATATTCAGCCTAAAAGCAGAATCTTCTTTTGGTACGAAAAATGAAAAGGGTGTTGGTTTAGGTCTAAATTTAAGCAAGGAATTTACTGATATGCAAGGTGGCAGAATTTGGTTTGAAAGCACTTTTGGTAAGGGAAGCACCTTCTATATTTCGCTACCAATAGCCTGATTATTAAGTTGCTGCTGAATTAAGAAAATTCGGATTGTCCCCCAATAAACCCCGATTTTGATATAAATTTGCCATCTCACCCTTTTTTTTGTAAATTT
>CAZGCG010000583.1:0-1736 GCA_964524205.1 uncultured Sphingobacterium sp.
TTTTAATTGGTTTAATTTAAAAAGTCTACATCATCCAGATCATATATTAGAATTCCTTTTATCATACATTTTCTGTTACCTGCCGTATTACACGCAGCCAGTTTAATCCCAGAATTTTACGAATACGCTGTTCGGAATACCCAAGCCTCTGCATTGCATAAGACATTTGAGGATAGTCACTTACATCCTTTATTTCTCTTGGCAGAGGTGGCCCGCCATCAAAATCCGAGCCCAGAGCAATATGATCTTCGCCAACCAGACGAACTCCATAATCAATGACTCGTGCAAGCTGGTCGACACCCATCCAGACCTCATCCGGTATTACTTCTTTATGAACAAAGGGCAGACCTTTTGAGAGTCCCTGATCAACTTCCTCAATGCTTAATGGCTTTCTTTCTTTTGGAGCCGCTTTCGTAACTAATCCCTGTTGACGTTTTGATTCCACCCATTGGGCGTATTTTGGATTATTGAAACTGCTCCCAAATTGTATTCCGATAACTCCCCCTTTCGAAGCTAATGATTTTGCACATTCATCTGTAATACACCTTAAACTATTCACAATACCGCGAAAACCTCCATGGCTATAAATCACAGGCTGGCTGCTCGCTTCAACGGTTTGCAGGATGGCATCATCTGATGCATGGGCTACATTAATAAGCATCCCAAGTTTATTCATCTCAGTAACAATATCACGTCCATGGGCATTTAATCCGCCCCAGCGTTTCTCCCCATAACATGAATCAATAAATGCATTCGTTTCGTTATGAGCAGTAAGCTGCACTGATCGAAGGCCTAAGCGATAAAGAGTCCTTAATATGTTCAGATCCCCGTCCAGATCAAAACCTCCCTCAAGATCCAGAAAAGCTGCCATCTTGCCTCTACGGTTTATTCTGACTATATCTGAGGCATTATGTGCAAGTTCAATAAGATGGTTGTTCTTCTCTATCTGCGCAAGAGCCAGTTCAACAACACGAAAAGTGTTTTTTATTTCATGACGATCGGGATAATAGGGCTCGGGAGTATAACAGGAGAAGAACATTGCATCCAGCCCCCCCTCAATAGCTCTTGGAATATCAACATTACCATCAGGATAGCGATCCCCGATATCAAGCCCCTCCAGTAACTGCCTGGTCATCATATGAATATGACCATCCATAACAAAGGCCCTTTTATGCAGATCAGACTTAATTAATTTACCTGAGGCGGAATTAAATAAAGATCCGTATTCATCAATAATTGAATTTCCACCAATTTTAAAAGGAGAAAATTCAGCTATTGGCAGAATCGTTAAGCACTTTATGACATCTCTGCGTTTCATGTAAATTGTCGCTAATTAAACCCAAATAAGAGGGAATTAATTTCTATTTAAGAGAATGAGCTGCTTCCTCAGGGACAATCCTTCAAATTTGCTCATAGATGTGAAAGAATGAGTTCCTATATTTTCTATTTCAATATAGAAAAAATTTAAGTCAGGCAATCCTAAAAATCATCAGAAAAATTGCCATGATCCAACCTGTGTCCGATTTTAGAAATCCGATCTTATAATGCTAAAATAAGGGATACTGTGAATAAATTCACAGTATCCCTATTTATCCTTCCAAAGCTTGTAATGTACGTTAAAAGGTATAATTACCAGCTTGGATTCTGTGTCAGTTTTGGATTGATATCTATCTCAAGCTGAGGTATTGGGAATAAAGCGTGCTTAGCAGTATATCCCAATGGACCTAATTCCTGAA
>CAZGCG010000584.1:0-1736 GCA_964524205.1 uncultured Sphingobacterium sp.
CAACCTATTTAAAAAAATTTTACAAATATATCATAATATCAATTTGGAATCAAACAGCAAGTGCGGCAGCCAACAAAAAAAGGCGCTTAATTGCTTAAGCGCCTTAAAAAAATAAACATATAATTTTTACTGCAGCACAGGAAGCTGTACTGTTTTCTTCTTAGTTTCTTTCTTGGGCGGTTTTTCACATGAAAGCAAAAATTTCAAGCCTCTAATTTTCAACATTTCCCTACTTTATCATCCTTATAAACAAAGATTCAAAAATGATTTCATCATTCTATCAGCATTCCCACAAGTGGGATTTCTGGTCAAAAAGCTACCGCTATTTTATCATCAACATCTTCTTAGTTTCTGTAAACACCTCCTTTCCTGTTGTTACGGTTAACCTGTAAAAATATACTCCGTTGGAATAATTATTTGCGTTCAACACCACCTCATACTCGCCAATATCTAAGCTCTCATTGAAAATTACTGATACTTCTCTGCCTCTTACATCAAAAAGCTTTATCACTGCATAGCCTTGTTTTGACATTTGGAATTTTAGCTTTGTCATAGCATTAAAAGGATTTGGGTAATTCTGGAATAATTTAAACTCCAGAGGTATTTCTGTGTATATTCCTTCTATTGGTGTAATCCAGTTAATTTCGCCGCCATCTGTTGTGTGAATGCCATTTGTTACGCTATAAGCCCATCCAATTCTTTTATTTAAAAATTGAAGAAAATAATACTGGAATATGTTAATTGAGGTATCGGGTACCTGGTATTGCCAGTTTTTGCCTCCATTGATCGTCCTGTACAATATACCGCGAGCCTGACCATTTGGATACTGAACCCAGCCGCCGGCACCAATTATGGTATCCTGATTTATATTTGAAAACTCATAGATACCTGTTGTTATTATGTTACCACCTGCAGGCAGCAATTGTGTTATCCAGCTTATACCACTATTTGTAGTCATGTACATGGAATTGCCCCATGCACGCCAGCCCTTCAGGCTATCTGAAAAATAAATATCTCTGTATGCCTGATTACTTACAATAATTTGCCAGCTTTGTCCGCCGTCACTTGTTCTTCTGATGTAAGGTGAACCACTATTTATTCTGGTTACAAACCCAATTCTTGCATTATACATATAGATCTTTTCGGGGTTTTGATTGCCAAGATCTAACTGCCGATGCCAGTTCAAACCCCCATCAGAACTGAAAAATACACCACCTGCGAAACCATCATCTTCAACAAGCCATATTGTATCATTACTTAATACATGCATATCATCCCATTTTGCAGTTGATGGGCTATTTACCAAAGACCAATTTATTCCTGCATTTGTAGTTTTACAAAGGTATGTTGTACCTCCGCCACTGCCACCGCAGGCATAACCGGTTGTCATATTAATAAACTCTATTGCGGTAAAACCTCTGTTTACTATGAATGAAAAAATCCAGTTATCTCCGCTATTAGTCGTTTTAAGAATATAGCCAGTATCTGCAACCGATAAATTATTAGTGACAGCATAGCCGGTTAAACTATCGGTAAAAGTGATGTCAACAATTGTCCTTCCGTTCAGGTTTGGCATAAACTGCTGGTACCAGTTACCAACCGGATTTAAAGGCATGATGAAGGCAAAAGTGAAAAGGCAAAAAGCAAAAAAAGTAATTAGTATTTTATAGAGTTTTTTCAAATTGGCACGATTTGATCATTATAAAATAATACTAACAAACTGATTTTACAACTCT
>CAZGCG010000585.1:0-1734 GCA_964524205.1 uncultured Sphingobacterium sp.
CAACGACCGTCTTGACTTTACAGGGGTAGTGCTCACTAAATTAGATGGTGATACCCGTGGTGGTGCTGCACTTTCTATCAAATCAGTCGTAAACAAACCAATCAAATTCATTGGTACAGGTGAGAAGATGGAAGCCCTGGATGTGTTCTATCCAGACAGGATGGCCAGCCGTATTCTCGGGATGGGTGATGTGGTTTCCCTTGTTGAACGGGCACAAATGCAGTTTGATGAGAAAGAAGCTGCCGAACTTCAGAAAAAGATCCGCAAGAATAAATTCGATTTCAATGACTTCCTGAGCCAGATTCAGCAGATCAAGAAGATGGGTAATATGAAGGATCTGATGGGTATGATTCCGGGTGTTGGAAAAGCGATAAAAGATGTGGAAATTGATGATAATGCCTTTACACCGATTGAAGCCATCATCCGCTCAATGACTCCTTTTGAACGTGAAAATCCAGATTCTATCAATCAAAATCGCCGCACCAGGATTGCCAAAGGTTCGGGTACCAATATTACAGAAGTGAATAAGCTGATCAAGCAGTTTGAAGATATGCGTAAAGTAATGAAGCAGTTCTCTAACCCTGCGGCTGCAGCTAAGATGATGAAGGGGATGCCTAAAATGCCGTTTGGGAAGTAACTAGAGGTTGGTGATAACACCAACCTCAGGGAACATCATTAGGTACTGCAAATAACAAACCCTGCCTTTCAGTATTGTAAACTGAAAGGCAGGTTAAGACATTATTGTTTTTTAGCTTTTCTTAAAATGGAGTAGCCAAAATGTACACCGACATAACTCCCTTTATCTGTATACGAACCCGTTTGGGTCCCGTCTTTAAAGAAAAAAGCATATCTGCCATTATATACGGTAGTGGTTGAAAAATTTGCAACTAGCCCTATATAAAATTGGTTTCCTCGCTTTAATGTCCGGGAAACGGTTGCATTTGCGATATAGGTTGTCCAAATACGATTGTCATTTTTTGGGGATGTCACTTCAATTTCAAATAGGTCAATTCTTTCTCCAGGGTCTCCAAGAATGGTGTAGTACTGTGATGAGTAAGACAGTAAATGGTTAAAGTTCACTCCTGCCATAAAAGAAGGAGTCCATCGTTTGCTTGTAGATTGGACAGTATATCCCAACTGAAAGGGTACATATACATGACCGAATGAAAGATTTGCATACCTTTCGAAGTGGTCCGTTTTCCATTCTGGTGGCCCATTGTAGTCACTAGGACGCACCGTATACTGAAAGCTAATCGGCAACTTCCTATAATGCAGCCCGGTGATGATGGTAAAGCCTTTCCTGCTTACTCTTCGATAGTCTCCACCCAACGAAAATCCTGGCATCCGATAATACTCGAGGGGACTTCTGTTTCCATCACTAGCTATTCTAGTGGTGGTGGGGAAATACCCTTCTCCTGCTATTGAAAAGTATTCAGTTCTCTTTTTAATGGAGTCCGTTTGAGGATATACCCGGCCACTAATGCATAAAATTATTATCAATAGAACTAATCGACCCATTACAATGTAAATAGATGAGATGTTTCCATATAGGTTGGCTTAGATATTCAAGATAGCCAATATTGTTGACACAAAATAAGTGAAAATAGCTATTCCTTCCGGTTGGTGTTATTGCCATACCAGCTACCAGGCCCTCCGGATAAAAATACCGTTCCCTCATTTCTTCCCACCTTTTACTAAATACATGAGTCCAGGCTATAAAATGGTTCCATAACT
>CAZGCG010000586.1:0-1729 GCA_964524205.1 uncultured Sphingobacterium sp.
AAGTTTACAAAGGTCGTTTTGGAAGTAAGCCTCCGGTACGTTCAACTCTTGCTGTAGCTAAAGGTGGTGTTCCCGGTGACTCACTGGTTGAGATGGATGCTATCGCATACCTATAATCATTCAAGGTAATTGGCAGGCTTAATCCTGCAATTATTCAATTCAAAATTATTACAGCCAATATCAATTTTTCGGAATTTGTATTGGCTGTAATATTGTTGCTAAATGCCTGTTTGAGAAAAAAATAATTCCATGAAAAAATACAATTTTTATATTCTTTTATTTTTCTGTGCGGTTAGTGTTATAATGCTTTCTGCATCAAGTAATTATCAGTCTTTAACATATGAACAGGCTGCTTCAAAGTTTTTACAGGATACCATAAAGCAGGTAGCATGGTTGGCCCCGGCATCAGCCGACTCCCTTAAAAATCCACTGACAGTATCTCAGGAATCCATTTCAAAGGGAGAAGAGTTATACAATATGTACTGCTTTTCATGTCATGGGGATACTGGTTATGGCGATGGTCCGGCGGGTGGATCAATGGGTATCAGACCTGCAAATTTTCATGATCAGAGGGTGATAAAACAAAAGGATGGAGCATTATTCTGGAAATTAACAAATGGAAAAGGTAACATGCCCCCTTTTAAAGAAGCTCTAACCGAAGAGCAGCGCTGGCAATTAATTGTTTTTCTCAGGGAATTAGGCAAAACAGAATAATAAAAATGCAAATCAAGCAAGGCATATATGTAATTGGGCTTCTTAGTTTTTTGGCAGCACCTGCTATTTCTTTCGCCCAGAAGGATTCTAAACCAAAAGAGACAAAAACTTCTCCAACAAGATTAAGCCCGGTAGTCCAGTCTACCCCTGAACCTTTAAGGTCTGATATTTTAATCGAGAAGTATGCCGATGTACAACCCAATGCTGTTCGCCTATTGATTCATCCGCTTTCTGGTGATTTCTACTACACAACTTTTGAGGGCGGTGTTTTTCACCTAAGCAATAAGAATGGTTCAATCATTTCAGAGCAAATTCTTACAGTAAAGGATCACGGAATAAACAAACTGCAGGGAGCTGTTTTTGCAGGCTCCGAGCTGTTTTTATGTGGAAACACTACCGAAAATAGTAACAGAGGCACAAGAGGAAGATTAGTTCGCTTTTCAATTGCACCCAACAGTATTCCAAAAATGACTGTAGTTTTCAATACTGAAGCATATGGATTGAATGCCACAACCTGGGATCATGGTTGGAATGCACTTGTCCTTAGCCCGGATGAAAAATATATTTTTATCACTTCTGGTTCCAGAACCGGACATGGTGAAATTCAGGATGATAAAGGAGTTTATCCTAATGCACGTGATAATGCTCTGACCACCAAGATTTTCCGAATTCCTGCTAATGCAGAGAATCTGTTATTGCCTAATGACACTGATAAATTAAAAGCAGATTCTTATTTGTATGCTGAAGGTATTCGTAATGCATACGATATGGCATTTGATCCCGATAATAATTTATTTGCGGTTGTTAATTCTTCTGATTATGATCACTCTGAAGATATGTTTTGGGTTAGACAAGGGCGGCATTATGGATTTCCCTGGATAATGGGAGGTATTGAAAATCCACAACAATATCCTGATTTTATGCCTGATCCAAAAAAAGATCCATTTCTGCCGGCAAGTTCACATGGGATGCTGATGAAGTATTTTCGAAATGATCCGGATTTTCCTAAAATCCC
>CAZGCG010000587.1:0-1718 GCA_964524205.1 uncultured Sphingobacterium sp.
TCAAAAGTGATGCTGAAGATTGGTATAACAGGTGGGATAGGTAGCGGTAAAACTACGGTTTGTAAAGTATTCGAATTGTTAGGTGTACCTGTATTCTACGCTGATGATGTAGCCAAGTCCATAATGTACACTGACCCGGTTTTAAAGTCCGAAATTCTTAAAGCGTTTGGAGAGAATTCTTATTCGAAAAACGGAGATTTGAATCGAAGCTATATCTCATCAATAGTATTTAATGATAAGCATGAACTGGAGAAATTGAATTCGCTTGTACATCCTGCAGTCTTCAGAGCTTTTGATAACTGGGTTTTAAGTCAAAAGGAAGCATCTTATGTAATTAAGGAAGCAGCACTCCTGTATGAAAGTGATGCCTATAAGATGTGCGATCAGTCAATCCTTGTAATCTCACCGATTGAAACCAGAATAAGCAGAGTTAAAGCCAGAGATGGGATAAGTGCCGAAGATATTCAATTGAGAATGAACCGTCAGTTTAGTGACGAGCAGAAAATGAAGTTTGCTGATCATATTCTGAATAATGATGAGAGGCAATTATTAATACCCCAGATTATTCAATTGCACCAGCAGTTTTTGATGATAGGATCCTGATATGATTATTAACGATTTTTTGGTGATCAACGAGCGTGGTTTGTACTGCCGCTACGGCGATTTTTACCTGGATCCTAAAGAGGCTTCTGCGCATGCTGTAATTTCACATGCACACGGTGACCATGCTGTTAGAGGAAATGATTATGTGTATTGTACGCCAGCAACCGCTGCCATTATACAGCACAGATATCAAAAGAATGCAGGCAACAATATCCGGACTTATGATTGGTCAGAATCATTTGATTTAAATGGAGTGTCTATCAGCTTCATTCCTGCCGGGCATATTCTGGGTTCAGCTCAGGTGCTTATGGAGTATAAAGGTGTAAGGTATTTATATACAGGGGATTATAAATTGCAGGATGATGCTACCTGCGAGAAAATTGAGTTTATCAAAGCAGATGTTTTGATTAGCGAATCTACTTTTGCTGATCCTGCAGTTCAACATCCTTCAGCATCTGATGAGATCAAAAAACTGAATTTATTCAATCATAATGTTTTACTCGGAGCCTATTCACTGGGTAAAGCACAAAGGCTTATTAGTTTGATTTCTGATCATTGCCCCCAGCGTCAGGTGCTGGTGCACCATTCTATTATTGGGCTGAACAGGATTTACGAGCAATTTGGCTTTAATCCGGGTAAGTATGAACTTTATACCCGTAAACAAATGAAGCAGCCGGATCAGAATTTGGTCTATATAGTTCCTCCTTTAACATTTAACAGCTATATCAGAGCAAAAAATGTGGTCAGAGCATTCGCATCAGGGTGGATGAATTTGCAGACAAATAATGACCTTAAAATTTTGATTTCAGATCATGTAGACTGGAATGATATACTCACCATGATTAAAAATGTTGAACCCTCAGAGCTTTGGACACTTCATGGTAATGGGAAACATTTGAAATCCTATTTCAAGGATCAGTTAACTGTAAAATTGCTTAATCATGCTGATTGAAAATGTAGACTATTACATCAACGAAGAGGGTAATCTTGTGTTTACAGAAAAGTACCATTTAAAAAGAGGATATTGCTGTAAGAATAAGTGTTTGAATTGCCCCTGGAAATATGGGCAGGATAAAAATATAAAGGCTAAGGTTAAATAATTTGTTATTAATTTT
>CAZGCG010000588.1:0-1718 GCA_964524205.1 uncultured Sphingobacterium sp.
GTTATTTTACCAATGCGTTTTTCAACTAAATTCCGTTGGGAATACGGCATAAAATAACGGAAGCCTGAAAGATTTCTGTTATTTTACCAATGCGTTTTTCAACTAAATTCCGTTGGGAATACGGCATAAAATTCTCATTAATACAATAAACTAAATTAAATTGTCTGATATAATACAGCTTTTACCTGATTCTGTTGCCAACCAGATCGCAGCAGGAGAAGTGGTGCAAAGACCGGCCTCCGCATTGAAGGAACTGATTGAAAACGCTATCGATTCGGGAGCGGATAAGATACAAGTTCTGATCAGGGATGCTGGAAAATCACTTATCCAGGTTATTGATAATGGATGTGGGATGAGCATGACCGATGCACGTATGTGTTTTGAGCGCCATGCAACCTCCAAGATCAGAAAAGCAGAAGATCTTTTTGCGATCCGAACCATGGGTTTCAGGGGTGAGGCCATGGCTTCGATAGCGGCCATTGCCCAGGTAGAGTTAAAAACCCAGCGCCATGAAGATGAACTCGGAACCTGCCTTCGCATCGAAGGATCAGAAATCATCAGTCAGGAGCCAATTTCATGTCCCCCGGGAACCAGCATCAGCGTAAAAAACTTATTTTACAATACTCCTGCAAGGCGTAATTTTCTGAAAGGCAATTCGGTAGAAATGCGTCATATAAATGATGAATTTCAACGTGTTGCACTGGCCAATCCTGAAGTATTTTTTACACTTCATCATGACGGGAATGAGGTTTTCCATTTACCAAAGGGAAGCCTGAAGCAGCGCATCATCCATCTTTTCGGGAATGCTTATAACCAGAAACTGGTCCCGGTTGAAGAAAACACTTCAATTATAGAGCTTAAAGGCTATATCGGGAAACCTGAATTCGCAAAAAAAACCAGAGGGGAGCAATTCTTCTTCGTGAATAACCGTTTCATCAAAGATCCATACCTGAATCATGCAGTGATGAATGCCTTTGAAGAGGTTTTAAGTTCAGATAGTTTTCCGCTCTATGTCTTGTTCATAGATATCGACCCTTCAAAAATCGATATCAATGTGCATCCTACAAAAACAGAGATCAAATACCAGGATGAAAAAGCAATTTACGCTATTATCCGTTCTGCAGTAAAGCGGTCATTGGGAAAGTACAATATCAGTCCGACACTCGACTTTAACCAGGAAACCGGTTTCAGCCAAATGATCACTCATAAGGCACATGAAGATATCGTACCTCCGTCCATTGCCTTTAATCCTGATTTCAATCCTTTTAGTCCTGGAAAAACAGAACGGGAAATTCCTTTTCTTCGAAATACCGGAGAAGACAGGACCAGTGTAAGCAAGAATTGGGGCTCGCTGTACGAAATAGTGCAGCCCGAGCAGTCCAGGCAGAGCGGAATGGAGCTGGAAGGCAATCGCCATGTTGAAATTGATAACCAGGTGCTGAAAGTACTCGGGAAGCAGATTTTTCAATTGCATAACCGTTTTATCATTTCACAGATCAAGTCGGGATTTATGCTGATCGATCAGCAGGCCGCTCACGAGCGGATATTATATGAACGATTTCTCCAGCATCTTGAGAACCGTCAGGGTGCCTGCCAGCAAAGTTTGTTCCCGCAAACTGTTACGCTGAATACCAGCGATTTTGAGCTTGTTAAAGAACTTTTGCCGGATATCCACGCCCTGGGCTTTCAGATTCGTACATTCGGGAAGAACACTTTTA
>CAZGCG010000589.1:0-1710 GCA_964524205.1 uncultured Sphingobacterium sp.
TTGCCAATCTGGAAGTAATATTAGAGGAGAACCTTTATAATAATGTTGCTGCTAAAGAATCATTGTTTAAAAAATACCTGCAGCATCCTGAAATAAAAGAAATAAGGGGCAAAGGATTGATGCTGAGCATACAGCTAAGTACTTTCGAACAGGTAGAATATGTGAGTAATTATTGCTCAGATAAGGGTATCATCATCGACTGGTTTTTACATTGCGATACCGCAATGCGCATTGCTCCGCCACTGATCATATCTGAAGAAGAGCTTAAGCTGGCCTGTACAATTATCCTGGAAGCACTGGATTCATACCAGTCCTGAAAGACTACAATTATCAGGTGATATACATTATCATTTTAAACCCGTACCTTTGCCGCAATATAAAATTGCCGGCATTTTTAACGGCAATGTAAAATCATTACATGTTATTCGAAGAATTAAATATTATTGAGCCAATTTTAAAGGCTTTAAAAACAGAAGGTTATACTGCCCCTACTCCTATTCAGGAACAATCAATACCAATCATATTAGAACGCAAAGATCTTTTGGGATGTGCACAGACAGGCACAGGTAAGACTGCTGCTTTCGCAATTCCAATTATTCAAATTCTGGAAGGTGGTAAAATATATGATAAAGGACCCAGAGCAATAAAATGCCTTATTTTAACCCCTACCCGTGAACTTGCCATACAAATTGGTGAAAGCTTTGCTGCTTATGGCCGCCATACGGGTATGAAACATGCCGTCATCTTTGGCGGGGTTTCTCAGGGTTCTCAGGTATCTGCATTAAAATCAGGGGTAGATATACTTATCGCAACTCCGGGCAGGCTATTAGACCTGATCAATCAGAAATTTGTTCATTTACATTATCTCAAAATATTTGTACTTGATGAAGCAGACCGGATGCTGGATATGGGATTTATCCATGATGTAAAAAAGATCATCACCAAGATCCCGCAAAAACGTCAAACCTTATTTTTCTCGGCAACCATGCCACCTGAAATTCAAAAACTGGCGAATACTATTCTTGTAGATCCTGAAAAAGTTGAGGTTACACCACCTTCAACTACTGCTGACACAATTGATCAATCGCTCTTTTTTGTAGAAAAAGGCGACAAGAAAAAGTTACTGATCCACCTGCTGAACGATAAGAGTATCAAATCTGCCCTGATCTTTACCCGAACCAAACATGGTGCCGATAAAATCACCAAAGATCTGGTTAAAGCCGGAATAAAGACTGAAGCGATTCATGGAAATAAATCACAGAATGCCCGTCAAAAGGCATTATCCAATTTCAAAAGCGGACAGATCAAAGCCTTAATTGCAACTGATATTGCAGCCAGAGGAATTGATATTGATGAGCTTTCGCATGTGATCAATTATGAATTACCCAATGTTCCCGAAACTTATGTCCACCGCATTGGCCGCACCGGTCGTGCAGGATCAAGCGGCATTGCCCTTTCATTCTGCGATGAGGAGGAAATGGAATACCTGAAAGATATTCAGAAACTGATTGGCAGGGAGATACCTGTTACCGAAGATCAGCCTTATCATATGCGTGCTGCATCTCATATTTTTAGTCAATCGACCAAAAAGAAAGGCAGCTCAGGTAAAAAACCTGCTCCTGATTCAGCAAGGGGTGCAACAAGCGGGAGTCCGAGAAGGCGCTTTGGTGGTAATAGAAGATAAATAGAAGCTGAAAAGGCTCCGGAATC
>CAZGCG010000590.1:0-1710 GCA_964524205.1 uncultured Sphingobacterium sp.
ATGTCGGAGGCGGGCTTATAACGCCATTGTACGCGGGTATTTACATTGATATTGTCACTTTGCTCGTTATACTGTACAAATCCAGTAAAAAAGAGTTTATTGGTCATAGTTACATCCAAACGAGGACCCACCAGCCAGAATTTGCGGTTATTCCAGGGATTAGGCAGTTTTATGTCATTATAACTAGAACTTAGAGCAAAACTGACGTAAGGCTGGAAGCGGTATCCAAACTCCGTTGTGATATTTAAACGGGTTCCATCAGCATAATATCCTCCGTAACGTGTTGAAAAGGAGAAAGTATAGAGACTCTGCGGACGGGAAACGAATTCTGTACCAAATGAGTTCCAGCTATGCTCAGAACCGGTAGGTAAAGTTGCAATTCCGGCATTGGTAGGATCAAAGGGTTGTAATAGCTTCACATAATCATGTGCAGTCCAGGCTGTGAAGGTTGCCCTGGTTCTAAAATTCAGACTATAAGCAACATAGTTGGTGTAATCAGTCGGTTTAAACGATTCGTTAAAGTAATTGCTGCTGAAGAATTTTGGTCCATGGCTAACAAGTTTGCTTCCTTTAGGGAAAAACAGGTAGGATGCCGAGGGACTCAGATTAACATAACCGCGTCTGGGTACATAACCAACTTCGGCATTGTAATTTCGCCCGACATATTCATGCTGCCAGTTCAGATCCCAGTTTCCGGTCCAGTAGCGAAGGTTTGCTGCCTGCATCATATCCTTGCCCTTCTTGTCCGGACTGAAAGATTTCATAGTCACCGCCTTGCCGGTCCAGGTGTTATTGGCAGAGGCCAGATTGTACTCTAATCCTGCCACCCTGTTATATCTTGAAACCCCAACTGCTGCATTCGCTGCACTAAAATTCAGGGATTGCTTATTGATTACAATGGCACTGATACTGGATCTTGCAAACACCCTTCTCTGTAAGGCAATCACCCCGAAATTCTGAGCAGGATCACTTGCACCAGTATTTTCGGTCTGCATATTCATTACACTGATTCTCAGATCTTTATTTAATTTACCGCTGAGACGGGCACCATACTGAATTGGCACACCTAAACCAATGCGTCTGGAGAAAAAGGGTCGGATATTCTGATAGCCAAAGTTGGCAAAAAGATCTCCGTTTTCAAGGAAGTATTGTCTTCGTTCCGGAAAGAAAAGTTCAAAGCGGTCGAGGTTGGGAACCTGCCTGTCGACCTCCACCTGCGAATAATCAGGGTTTACTGTCAGGTCCAGATTAAGCGAAGAATTTATCGCTATTTTAATATCTCCACCGATCTCACCACGATCATCCCGGTGAATAGGGGAAGTAAGGTGATTATTGGAAATGCCGCCCAGTACGTAAGGGATCACCGAAATATTCTGTCCTGGTACCGGAGGTGGCTGATCCCAGACCAAAGATCCGGTATAGCCCAGGGAAGCGGTTGCAAACTGCCTTGGAATAGGGGTCCAGCTTGATTTTTCGCTCGATTTAAGGTCCATGCGACTGAAATTGATCCCCCACCGGGTGATTCCCTGTTTATAACGGATGGATTTGAATGGTATGGCAGCTTCAAAAACATAGCGGTCAGGGTAATTTTTTACTGCAGAAGTCCATTTATTATCCCAGCTCAGGTCTACTTTGCTGCCATCATACATAATACCATCCCATTGAGCGCCGGCTGCATTGGTTCCGAAAGAAAATCCATTGGTCAGGTCA
>CAZGCG010000591.1:0-1707 GCA_964524205.1 uncultured Sphingobacterium sp.
TACTTTTTAGTTGCCTTATTAATTTTATCTATTGCCATTTTTATTTCTTGTTCGGATGAAGACAAAGAAACTAATTATGAACCTGTTTCACCAGTAGTGGTGGATTTAACTCAAGTTCCATATCCAAAATTATCAGATTATAAATTCTTTGAAGGGGAAATGAAAAATCAAATACCCTCCTTAGATGTTTTGCCTTATGAGCCTATTTCTCAACTTTTTACTGATTATGCTCATAAAAAGCGATTTGTTTGGATGCCAAAAGGTACAAAAGCAACTTACAACGGAGATGGCAATGTACTAGAATTGCCGGTTGGAGCAGCAATTATCAAAAACTTTTATTACGAAAATACATTGCCTTCTAATGCTACCAGAATCATTGAAACCAGAATCATGATTCGAAAACAAAACGGTTGGATTTTTGCAGAATATGTATGGAATAATGAGCAAACAGAGGCTTTTTTGAACATGGATGGTGGATTTACAAGTGTTTCTTGGACGGAGGAAAGTGGAATAAAAACGGTATCTAATTACAGGATTCCCTCTGAAGCTCAATGTTTGACGTGTCATAAGTTTGATGAAAAAGCCATTCCGATTGGAATCAAACCACAAAGTTTGAATAAAGATTTTGCCTTTTCTTCAGGTATGAAGAATCAATTAGCAAAATGGATAGAAGCTGGGTATTTAGAAAATAACCTTCCTTCAACTATTGAAACTACAGTTAATTATAAAGATGAAACACAACCTTTAGAATTAAGAGTAAGATCATATTTAGACATGAATTGTGCTCATTGTCATCGTGATAATAGCCATTGTGATTATCGTCCGATGCGTTTTGCCTTCAATGAAACAACAAATAGAACAAATTTAGGTGTATGTGTTGATACACAAGACATGGCAGATTTTCCTTCTGCTTTGAGCAGAATCGTTACGCCTGGCAATCCAAATCGTTCAATGATGTTTTACAGATTAGATACAGATAATGAATCGTATATGATGCCATTGATAGGCCGTTCTGTCATTCATGAAGAAGGAAAAGAATTAATAAGACAATGGATTGAATCGTTGTCCCCTTGTAATTAAAACTAAAACAAACTAAACCTTAAAGAATGAAAAAAATTACTTTTTTACTTTTATTTTGCTTGGCATTTCATTCGATGAATGCGCAAAATACTTGTGCTACTGCTCAGGTAATCCCCGGACCCGGATTGTATGTCGTAACTACAGTAGATGGCACACAAGCTGCTACACCTGTTTGTACAGAGAATGGTGCCATTACAAATAATCCAAGAGCAGAGTGGTACACTTATACTCCGGCTCAAAATTATACGCTTACAATAAGCACTAATATTTCACAAAATACTCCAAGAATTGACACTCGTTTTCATGTTTACACAGGAGTATGTGGTGCTTTAGTTTGTCATGCAGGTGATGATGATTCTGGAGAAAATTATTCTTCTGAAGATTCTTTTCCTGTTTTAGCCAATACTACTTATTATATTGCATTTGACAACAGATGGACTACAAATGGATTTACCTTTCAGGTAACGGAATCTGCTTATCAAGAACCAATTGGTCAGCCGGTAACTTTTACAAATCAAACCATCTCTACAATTGATAGTCAATATAATATTGCTGTAGTGGATATGAATGGTGACTTTTTAGATGATATTGTAGGTGTAAGTACTACCAATATTAAAGTACATAGAC
>CAZGCG010000592.1:0-1698 GCA_964524205.1 uncultured Sphingobacterium sp.
TAGTCGGAATCCTGAATTTTGACATAAGCTTTATTCCCTTCCTGCTTTACCCATTCCAGTTTAATTTGTGGGTATTTGTAGTTTAGGGCATCAACGATATCCAGCTTACTTAAATTAGTCATGTTAGCAGCCGGATTGCGTTTGATCTCCATCAGATGCGTGCTGTCGTTCAAGGTAGCTTCCCAGGGGACGACCAATGTTTTACTCTGGTCGGCAAGTGATGCTGAATCTGCCGCCATTTCTTCAAGAGATTTTTTCGAGGAATCGCTCTGGCAGGATGCTAATAACAGCAAAGCAATACATGCGATATAAAGTTCTGTTTTCATAATCAGATAGGTTAAGGTGTGCTATGTGCTACCGGAAGGATCTTTCCGTTAAAAAATTTATGTCCGCTTAAGGCAAAATCAGCAATGTATTTACCCATTTCGAAGGCCATAACCGGCGACTGATAGTCGGGGAATGCTTTTTCAAGCATTTCGGTTTGCGCCGAACCTAATGCCAGACAATTGACCGCAATTTCCAGACCTGAAAGTTCTGCAGCAAGGCATTCAGTAAGGGTATGTAAGGCTGATTTACTGGCTGAATAAGCTGATAAACCTGAAAATTTTTGACTGCCCTGAAATCCGCCCATACTGCCAATATTTACAATATGACTTTTTTGAGGCATCAGCGGCACAATCTTTTGAATCATTTTTACATGGCCTAAAAGATTATTCTGCAACATTTCTGCAAAATCAAGCTGGGAAAGCTGCATGAAAGGCTTGTTGACCAGGGACCCGGCATTATTTATTAAAATATCCACATGTCCAATTTTCTCCTTGATGAAAGGGATCAGGCCATTTTCATAATCGTCATGAACGATATCAAATTTAGCTGTATAGAGCATACAACCGGGGTTCAGGGCGAAAGCGATCTCCTGTAATTTATATAATTTATCTTCCGATCTTGCCAGTGCGATGATCTTATGATTCCCGCTTCCGATCAGTTCGAGAACGGCTTCAAATCCTACACCACTACTGGCACCACTGATTACAATATTCATAAATTCACTTTTTAAAGAGCCGATTCCTTATGAGTTTTACTGATCAGATAAAACCCGTTTTGGATCAGTTTGTTCAGTTCAGGTTCATTGGAAGCTTTCAATTCCAGGTATATCCGTATCTCACGTGCTATATCCTGAAATAGCTTTCTTTGCTCTAATATCTCTAAAATTTCGATAGCACAGAGCCAGTCATCCCTAAAATCCTGCTTTAACTCTTTCCAGATATCTGTTAAACGTTCAAACTCACTTGATGTTTCACGGCATAAGCGCACCAGTCTGAATAGGTCCTGATATCGTTTTTGATGCATAGTGTATTCCGGATGGAAGGTTGCAGACTTTGCTTTCGGGGCAATTTCTTCAAAGGCATCCTTATCTGCCGCTCCGCTATAGACCGATACAATTTTCTCTCCAACAGCCATATCATAGACACCCCATGAAGGTTCGAAATAAACATTTCCCTGCTCATCTTTCAGCGTACAATCGGTAAAACTGATCAGTATCAGTTTAGAATTGCGATGCAAAATTGAACTAACCATTCCTTTCAGATTTAAGCCACCAATAAAGTTTAATTCTGCGGTATTTCCGCATATGATTCCCAATTTTTCAAGCTCATTTTCATTTGCATCCTCAAGAGCCTTGCCAAAGTTTTTTAAACG
>CAZGCG010000593.1:0-1689 GCA_964524205.1 uncultured Sphingobacterium sp.
TTTCTCGTGCCACCTTCAGCATCCAGATTATGATAGTTTATTGCTGTGATTTCTGTCTCAGAAGGATTTGTGTATTTTACGGTAGAAGCAGCCGGAATAAATGTTCCATTATTAAGCAAAGGTTTGCCTGATCCGGACAAGGTTAATTCAAAAATACTAGGATCTAATTCTGTACCGGCACCTATTTTTAGCTCATTTCTCACAAGCACATTATCGTCGAGGCTTTTTGTTCCTCCCTCAGCAGTTTCCAGATTATAATACTCCTTTCCAGCAATGATCTGATCACTATCTCCATCATAAATTACGGTACTCGTACCCGGTTCAAATACTCCCTCGTTCATCCAGTCACCTTCAATGGAGAGGGTGGCATCCTCCAGGGTAATTGCTCCCTTACCCGTAAGATTGCCTTTTATATTTACTGATAGATTGCCCGGAATTGTTAAGGGAGTGCTTACATCCAGATCATTATTGATAATGATCTGCTCTGCATTGGCAATAGTTTTTTCGCCGGACTCGGCTAAGCTTAGATTATAATAATCTACCGGTCTAATTGTCTGATCACCCTCCCGGCTATACTGTACTGTACCTGAACCAGGAATGAATTCTCCGGTTCTCAGGTTGCTTCCACCGATGGTTAACAAACCATTTTCCATCTCAAGGGTGCCTGTTCCTTTCAAATCACGACTTACTTCAATTCTTGAATCGCCTTCAAGTAAGGTTGGACTATTTACAAGCCAGTCCTGTTCTACACGGACAGAGGTACCGGCTAAAATCTTCTTGGTACCTGTACCAGTAAGTGAAAGTTGAAAATAAGGAGTTGAGGCTATGGTTTGTTCAGACTCACCCGCATAAACAATATTTCCCGATCCTGGTGTCAAAGCTCCATTAAGAACTAATGGATTACCGGCTCCTGTAAGAATCAGGTCCTGATTATTGAGGTTTAGTTCCCCTGTAATATTTAATGTTCCGTTTACAGTGGTGTTACCGGCCAGAGTTTTTGCACCCGAACCACTTATTTCAAGATTATAATAAGTTTGAGCTAATACACTTTTTGGTAATGCACCTGCAAAAATTACTGTACCCTGACCAGCCTCAAGTGTTGGGTTTTTACCCGTCAATTCTCCGGAAAGATTCAAAATCCCATTCCCGTTAAATACAATTCTTGAAGCAGTACCCCGCGTATTCATATCAGAAAGACTCGCAGTTCCGGATGTTATATTAAGAGAAGTATAACCTGTTCCTTTACTTGCATCCATTTTAAATAAACCCTTTACATTTAAGGTGCCTGAGTTAACATTCAACTCAGTATTGTTCCCAGCACGGGGTTTTGCCATGCTAAGTATACCGGTAACATTTAAAGTATTTGCGCCAGAGATATTCAGACGCCCATTGCTGTTAATAGTCAAATTAGCACAGGTAATTAAGCCATCCACTATTACCGAACCTGAACTGTTTGTCGCAATTACTATATCATCTCCAGGCAATGGCAACACACCACCTAGCCATGTACTGCTTGAAGACCAGTTGCCCCCATTAGATGTTGAGGTAATGGTTGCTGCTTTGCTGATATTGAGCAGACCAAAACAAAGCAAAAGAGACATTAATAGTCTTATCCGGATGGGAGAAGGTAAAAAATTAAGTTCTTTGATAATAGTTGTCATATTTCAATATTAATTTATCTCTTTATTA
>CAZGCG010000594.1:0-1684 GCA_964524205.1 uncultured Sphingobacterium sp.
CTCAGATAGTTCTTCATCATCAGTTATTCTAAAAGTATAGTTATAAAGCCTGCTGCTATAGTGGTCAAAAATTTCACGGAATGCCAGCTCATTACCCTCGGAAACAAGGCGTAAAATTTCTGACTCATTCTGTAAAATTTTCATTTAAGTAGCCTGAAAGTTGAAAATTAATTCCAATATAAAATTTTACATTTTAAATACAAAGAATAAATAATTGTTAGATACGAATCATGATTTCGGTCTGCTAAGAATAAATCTACATTTTGACCCGTGTCACCTACACATACCCAATACAATCAATCTCAATAATCGAACGACCAGGAATTCCTCCTTTAGCCACAGCAACTGTAGAACGAACGGGAACCTTTGCACCAAACCTTCCTCTATATACTTCGTTCATCCCTTCAAAATCAGCCATATCACTTAAAAAAACAGTTACTTTCAATACCTTTTCCATTGAGGATCCTGCAGCAAGCAATCTCTTCTCCATCTTTTTCAATACAAAGTCGGTATCAGCTTTAATTTCGAAAACGGATTCCGCATCCGCGCCAGTCCCGGACACAAAGACCAGATTACCATACCGTATCGATCCGGGATACAAGGTAACATCAGGAGATGCTCCTGTACTTAAAAACGGGGCATCATTGTTTTGTGGGGTCTGGGATTGGGCTACCAGGCTAAATCCGGCCATTCCGGCAATGGTTGAAAGAAGGCTGGTTATAACTGATCTTCGTGTTGATTTCATATCCTTTAATACTATTTATTGTATACTATAAAAACTTACAGCCTAATCATGTTGCCAATGGCGGACCAGCAGGAATATTCACTTTTCTTCTTGGCGCTTTCTGCACATTTCGTTTGGCTGTGAATTTAGCTGTACGGTACTCACCCAGATGAATATCACCCGACATGGTATCTCCATTTACAATTCCTGAAAACTGATAAGACAGGTCATCACCCACAATCCGCATAGCGCTTTGCATCATGACCCGATTTCCCTCAATTGTCCCACTCATACTTCCTGATTGGAAATCAGTCTGATGGGTTCCGCTCAACCAGCTGCCATCCTGAACTATATTTAATGAATGCTGACTAACACTGCTGAAAAACTGAATGCTTAAGTCCCAGCGACCGCTAAGGTTAGCTAGCGGTGCCATCATACTTTCAGGTTTAGGATTACGCTTCTTCGAGAAAATTGCAAATACTCTTTCTGCTACAATTTTTTCTTCGCCGGCCTGCATTTGACCGGTAGTGATATTGAAAAAACTCTCACCGCTGCTATCGTCTTCAGCCCATACCGCAATTCTGGGTTTATTTCTTCCCAATTCTTCAGCCAGTTCAAATCCGCTGATATGAAGTTTTTGAGGATCCCAGCTGACTTTTAAGACCGGCGTTTTATTATCCAGCAAGGTGCGTTCAATCACTTCCAGTTTCAAACCTGCAATCGGTGTTAATCTTTTTGAAATAGTATCCAGCCATCCCAGCCATTTTTTCCAGTCGGCGTCATGGTCACGCTTCACCCAATCTTCTACTGCTGCCATCATTCCGATCATCTCTTCTCTGCCAACCTTATTATCGCGGCCCGGACCATGATGCGGCGAACTTGCCTGCCATGCAGACATTAAAATAGATTTATCACCCAGCATTAAACCGGCGCATTGGGGTCCGCAAATTGCCTTTCCAC
>CAZGCG010000595.1:0-1680 GCA_964524205.1 uncultured Sphingobacterium sp.
ATTTTCAAGTGCGTTTGTTGTCGTTTCATCTGGATGTTGAATACTAACTATATCATACGAGAACTTAAGTATCTCCTGCGTACCTGTTGCAGGCTGAATTGAATTAGTTCCGTTGCTGACAATTCTAACTTTCACCTTATCTATTGATGAACCATCCGATAATGGAGTACCTGGATATATTTCATAACTGAAGTTGAACTGAGGTTCAGGTATTGCACTTCCTCTTTCAACTGATCTTAAAAGTAATTTACCATTTGACTTGCCTATCACAAGATCAAACTTCAATTCTTTCATTGGCTGACCGGTATAATTTTCAAGTACGATAGTATCCGGGTTGTTTGTTGTTCTATCTATAAGATCCATTGTTGCCTGAGCAAATCTTAACAACCCGCCTTGTGTGTAGCCTGTTCCGCTTAACGGCATTTCTGCTGGTGAATCCGGTGCATTGTGGGTAAATGTTAATGTTCCGGACAGTGATCCGATTGTTGTTGGCGTGAAGGTAATATTAAATATTTGTTTTTCCCCTGCCGCAATTACTATCGGAAAAGTATTTGGTGCAAATGTGAACTGAGCATCTGATGATACTACACCTGATATATTTAACGGTCGATTTCCTAAGTTACTTACTGTTATTGTCTTCGTTGAATTGCTGCCGACGTTTAAAGGGCCAAAATTCAACGATGTAGGGGTTATGAAAAACAAAGGTTGATTTATAGGAATATTAACGTAGGTCATAGTAACAATAGCCTGGTTATATAACGGTACAGGTATTTGGTAGCTGCCTGTAGCGGTTAGTGTACCGCTATTAAAGATTAAACCTCCGAACCCATCCTGGATATTCATTGTTGCGCCGGATGGAAGTCCGTAATTTATTACCAGTGTTGTAGTACCTGTTGCAAGCTGCCAAACAAGTGTATGTTGAAGTGTGTCTGTAATTTGATATTCAGGATAATACCTGTAATCTTTTAACGTTCCTGCTGCTGTACCGTAAGGTGTTAAATCGAATCTTATATCAAATGTCCCGGCCGGTGCAGGCGGCGGCAATATATTTTCACCTAATCCTGCATCTATACCGTTTGTTGCTGTCGAATCTCCTCCTACAGTTAGTACTTGTGAATAAGCTCCGTTGACTGCCGTCAGGGGAATGTCTATCAGAGCCTGCTGCCCGTATACAAACGTACTGAATACAAAAATAAAACCTAAAAGTGAAACTGATTTCCTCATAACACACCTTTTAAAAATCTGCTTCTAAATTGAGAAATTTAGCGTGTTCGAAAAATATTTTAAAAGACTCTGCTTTCAGTGGCCATATAACTTCTTGATCTTAAGATATTGCGAACCAGCTTTTTATTTTTTCTAAATCGCTTCCATCCGAATTTTTATGGAAGAACTCGTTCTTGGATTTATCATAAATATAATCTTTACTCCACTCATCAATGTTCATCACTATTTCCGCAATACCATTAATTGCAGCATTTAATTCTGCATCAGTCATCGTTGGATGAATTGACATTCTTACCCAGCCAGGCTTTTCAGATAGATCACCCTGATCAATTTTATCCGTAATTATTTTGGAACGGTTTGGATCGACGTGTAATAAATAATGTCCGTAAGTTCCTGCGCAAGAACATCCGCCTCTTACCTGCACACCAAAACGATCGTTTAATATTTTTACGATTA
>CAZGCG010000596.1:0-1662 GCA_964524205.1 uncultured Sphingobacterium sp.
AGAGATTACGGCAGAGGAATGTCAGAGCAGCAAATTCAAAACATTGGAGAGTTTTCTCAACTCGAACGTTCTAAATTTGAACAACAAGGTTTAGGGTTAGGCCTTGCGATTGCAAAGTTATTTTGCGATTTATTCTCATTGAAATTGAATATAAAAAGTGAAGTATTAAAAGGCACAACTATCACCATCTCTTAATCATCACCACCTTCATTTTCTGAGCCCGAGGTATGACATTTTACGCAGTTGGAGATGTCGTAAATTCCTTCTTCCGAATGCTTCCGAATCATTTTCTGTTCGTTATGTTCATGACAATTCATACATGAATAGACTTTATAGTTACCTTTTTGTGTATGGCAGTTTTGGCATGTTTGAGGGTGATTTGAATCGAATTGAAAAATATGATTATGACCGGATATGGCACTATTCCATGATTCTACTGTGTGGCAAGAGGAACAATCTTGGGTTATTTGAGAATGGTAATCATCAGTCGGTTTTGTATGGCAACTCGAACAATTCAAAAGTTGATCTTGAGATAAAGATGAATGGTTAAATGTTGCATAAGTAAAATTTATCGTTTGATGGCAGACACCACAATCTGTAGCCTTTGAGTGCATTTCGTTTTTTGGTTTATCCTCAGTATGGCAAGAAATGCAATCAGATTTGACCCGCGGTATAAGTAAATCGTGGGAAAATTTCTTTTTTTCGCTGTGAACACTAACCCCATTATGTTCAGAATGACAAGAAATGCAATCCATTCCTTCAAGATTTTTATGGAGATGATTTACTCTCATTGATTTACCCGGGAGCAGACCAGCAGTTATGAAATTCCCTTTTTTTTCAGAATGACATACGGAACAATTTTCGCTCTGTACTCCTGTTAATGGAGAGTGACATTGAGAACAATTATTGCTAAGATTATTGTGGGCAGATGCAAGCCTTCCCGGCGAAATAGTATGCTCGGGGAAAAAATAGACAGAAATCCAAATTAACAAAGCAATCCCACCGTAAAAAGCTTTTTTTAGCATTATTATTACCAATTCCAGTAAAAAAGAATTGTTAAGATATGGGCAGATGCAAGTAGGATAAATACTACCACAAAAGGAATATGGATAACTCTCCAGCGACTCATAACGCTAACCATTGTTGACTCCCAGAAAATTAGTTGCTCTATATTTTCAGGGGTTTCCTTAAGTTCCTTTAATTCTTTTTCTTTTGATTTCAGTTGTTCCCTAACAGTTTTTAATAGATACTTGCCAACATGCCCTGAAGCTACCACCACTAATAGGGCAAAGGTAGCTACCCAGGGGAGAAAAGCATTAAAATGAATACCTGAATGAACAACTATTAGTACGCCTCCTATCCATCCGAGAACCTCATGTAATTTCAACATTTGTTTGGGTGTATATTCTGTAACCATTCCTTTTTTTCGCAATGAGTATAAGAATGTTAATAGGATTAAGATAGTGCCCAAGATTCCGAGGTATCTTCCAACAGAATCAAAGTGAAAAGTATGTAGTAAAAAATCAATGAAAATTGATGAAAGGATTAAAGTAGTGTAGGAGAAAATGAGAGTTAGGGTTTGTTTCATACCATTATTGCATAGTTAGAAAAAAAAGACAGGTTGGGGATGGCAACCTGTCTTTGAATCACCTGCAGATGACA
>CAZGCG010000597.1:0-1659 GCA_964524205.1 uncultured Sphingobacterium sp.
AAAACCAGGGAAGCAAGATAGTGATAGCCCTCACGGTTCGGATGGACGCCATCACTTATAGTCATTAAATTAGCTTTGCTTTCGAAAGGTTTGGTCAGATCGAGAAAATATACCTGTTCAGATCTTGCAATTCTTTTTATTCTTTTGCGTAATTCCCATATCCTTGGTCTCCTTCTGTTGAGGTCTTCCTTCCTTTCAGTACTTAAGCCATCAGTCTCAATAACCATATCTAAAGGACTGCAAATAATAATCCTGCAATTGGGATTTATCTTTCTAATCATTGAAATATAATCTGAATAGTCCTTTTCAAACTCACTGATATGTTCCCAGTTAAGTCGCGGTTTACCAACAGTTTCATTTGTCCCTGCTTTAATTAGCACTATATCAGGTTTAAAATCCTGCAAAGAATCGATGATTGGCCAGAGATTCGGCCTTCCAAATCTGAGTATGGTAGCACCCCCGACACCAAAATTTTTAACATCATAATTAAGGTATTGTCCTTGTTTCAAGATGGAGGATAAGACTGCAGGATAAGACTCCGTTTTAGGTTGCGTGAGCCTCGCTCCTGCTGTAATGCTGTTACCAATGCAGGCAATCCTGATATTTTGAGTCTGTCCCGGAAAGGGAAAAATAAGGCAAAATAGAACGATGGCTACAAGTGAGAATATAGATGAGAATTTAGGTGTATTGATTCTTTTAAACATCCTGATATTTTAAAATTCAGGTCAAAAATATAATTTTTACTATCATCTCCACAAGTGTTAATCATTGTTCGACTTTAGCTGATAAGCAATTATGACAATAACACTTCCGCAGGTATGTTCAGTTCACGGTGGAACAACTTGGCTAATTCAAGAGTAAGCGGCTTCCTTCCACTCAGAATAGATGAAACATAGCCTTTACTACCTACTTTACCTACCAGATCCTTATTTCTCAAACCTGCCTCTTTCATTTTTGCTTTTATTGCTTCAATTGGATCAGGCATTGGAACAGGATAGTTTGCATCTTCATATTGCTTAATGAGTAAGAGAGCTACCTGCAGCATCTCACCTTCTTTAGTATCCGGAATGGGCTGTTTATCAAATAACTCATCAACCCAGTTTAAATAATCCTGATAGTGTTTCTCGCTTTTAATTACTTTCAATTCCATATTATCTCCTTTTAAAGATGACGCTTTCAACATCAATTTTGTCGTATTCGGCATGTGTGCCAAACCATTTAACCTGAATAGCTTTATATTCAAAAACTATCCTTACCACCAACCTGAATTTATTTCCCATGATGTTAAACACAACCCTGTCATCACCAACCAAACTAGCATTACCATAAACCTTCTTTAATTGATTAAAGTTTTTAAAATCAGCTTTTTCAAGTTCATGATACCATTCCAAAAGCGAAGTAGATGCCATTGGGTAAAGTTTGATATATTCCAGTAAAGTCTTTCTTGTGATTATATTAAACACAATACAAAGATATTAAAATGTTTCCTAATGGAAAACTTTCCATTACTAAACTTACCAAGCATTATCAGAACTATGAAATATTCTGAGTGAACGGTATACGCAAAGGATTAATCGGTTTTAATTTATATTTACCTGACCAAGATCATTCAATCATTGGCAAACGCTAACTGTTGCGAATTGCTTTATTAATATCTGG
>CAZGCG010000598.1:0-1658 GCA_964524205.1 uncultured Sphingobacterium sp.
CAATACTGATGTAATGATCGATAAAGATCGAGAAGTACAGGCACAGCTTGAACTTTGTCTTGTACGTATGCCAAATCAAAATCTTTCAGATGAAGATGCCAGAAATCTGCTTGAATTCATGCGCCAGAATGACGGAGTAAAATAGGTTTAATCCAGGCCTTATAAGCTCTGTAAATTTCTTAAAAAGGGATAATGGCATTCAAAAAAATGCTTAACAGGGATATTGTGTGCTTTTTTAAAACGTAAAAAAGAGAATTACTAAAATTATTTAAACCACATTATAAAAAAAATGAAGATAAATTCCAAATATGTACAGGGGATGGCTGCCCTTGCATTATTAGCAAGCATGAATGCTTGTAAGCCAAAAGATGCGGGCTCTGTTGTTAGCGGAGATGCTGCTGCCAAAGTATATGTTGCCCCGGGTAAATATGATGAGTATTATAACTTCGTATCAGGGGGATTTAGCGGACAACTTTCCGTTTACGGGCTTCCAAGTGGCAGATTGCTTCGTGTAATCCCTGTTTTTTCGGTAGATCCTGAAAAGGGCTGGGGTTATTCTGAAGAAACCAAGCCAATGTTAAATACCTCTCATGGAAATGTTCCATGGGATGATCTTCACCACGTATCCATGTCTCAGACCAATGGCGAGATTGATGGTCGTTGGGTATTTGCAAATGGAAATAATACTCCGCGTGTTGCCAGAATTGATCTTAAAACATTCCGGACTGCCGAGATACTGGAACTTCCAAACAGTGGAGGTAACCACTCTTCGCCTTTTATTACAGAGAATTCAGAATATATTGTTGCAGGAACCAGATTTAGTATTCCACCGGATGATAAAAATGGGGATGTTCCAATCAATACCTATAAAGAGAATTTTAAAGGTACAATCAGCTTTATTAGTGTAGATAAGACCAGTGGAAATATGGATGTTGCATTCCAGTTGCAGGGACCGGGCGTTAATTTTGACCTGAGTCATGCCGGAAAAGGAAAATCCAATGGCTGGTTCTTCTTCAGTACTTATAATACTGAGCAGGCCAATACTTTATTGGAAGTGAATGCATCCAAGCGTGATAAGGATTTTATCATGGCGGTGAACTGGAAGATGGCAGAAAAGCTAATCAAGGAGGGTAAAGGTCGTAAGCAGGCTGTAAAATATGCCAGCAATCGTTTTGACGAAAGCACTCATACTGCAACTTCCACAATCAAAAATCAGGTAACCGTTCTGGATATCCGAGATTTCCCTGGCTTGGTTTATATGATTCCATGCCCTAAATCTCCGCATGGTTGTGACGTTGACCCAACTGGTGAATATATTGTTGGTAGCGGTAAACTGGCTGCATTGATTCCTGTATTTAGTTTTGATAAAATTCAGAAAGCTATTGCAGATAAGGCCTTTGACGGTGAATACGATGGTATTCCGGTTATCAAGTATGAAGCTGCTTTGTATGGGGAGGTTAAAAAGCCAGGTTTAGGCCCATTGCATACAGAGTTTGACGATAAAGGAAATGCATACACTTCCATGTTTGTTTCAAGTGAGGTTGTAAAGTGGAATGTAAAGGATCTTAAAGTTTTAGATAGGGTTCCTACTTACTATTCTGTAGGTCACCTGATGATTCCTGGAGGAGACTCCAAAAAGCCAACAGGAAAATACCTGG
>CAZGCG010000599.1:0-1656 GCA_964524205.1 uncultured Sphingobacterium sp.
TCATCTCATGCTGCCAACCATTTTGGATTGGCTGTATTTTTAATTCTTGTTTTCTATCATAAATGGAGGTTAATTCTTCCATTAGGCTTATTCTGGGCTTTCTCTATCAGTTTCGCCCAAATCTATGTCGGTGTCCATTTTCCACTGGACATAATGGGAGGAGCTCTTCTGGGCTCTATGATAGGATATGTAATGAGTACAATTTTGATGGTGAATAAATCATTTAAAGAATGGGGATCTGGGAATTAATTTTGCTATTCAGCAGCTCCATGCTGGGTGGCCTGGGGATCTTTCTTCTAAAGACAGATAATACCAACCGGTTGAAACTGGTATTGTCTTTTAGTGGCGCCTATCTGTTTGCCATTACAATCTTACACCTCATGCCGGATGTTTATCATTCAGGGAACCCGGAAATAGGTTTATATATTCTTGGAGGCTTTCTGCTTCAGATTGTGATGGAACAGTTTTCTGAGGGTATTGAACACGGCCACATCCATAAACACAATCATCAGCATTATGTTTTTCCGATTGGGATCATGGCAAGTTTATGCTTGCATGCTTTTCTGGAAGGGATGCCTTTAGCTCAGAAACAGCATAATGAGCTTGTTTTTGGAATTGCACTTCATCACATACCAGCCGCCTTTGCACTGGGAAGTGTACTGATGCAAAACAATTTAGGCAAAGTTAAGGTTGTAGGATTACTAATTCTTTTTGCTGCTATGAGTCCGATGGGATATTGGTTAAGCTTTGAGATTGGCAGAGGATCGATAGGCAATATAGATGCTTATTTCGATCGGATCATGGGAGTAGTTATTGGTATATTCCTCCATATTTCAACTACAATCCTATTCGAATCTAGTGTAGATCATAAATTTAATCTGAAGAAGATGGCTGCAGTACTCCTGGGTATCGGTATTGCGCTGATTGGGTTTTATTTACACTGATTTAAGCTTAAAGCAGAAAGCCTAAAGCTAAAAGCAGAAAGCTTCAGAAAGATAAAAGCTAAAAGGTAAAAGCTAAAAGCAGAATTTCCGTTTTCGAGGAAAACTTATTATATTGAATACGCATTTTCCAAAGTCAACTGTCAACTGTCAACTATCCTCTCATCTTATCCAGCAATCCACTTAAAGTATTTGCTTCTTCATCGCTCAGATTTTTGGAAAGCAGATTCTTCAGAGAGACTTCATTATCTAGTTTTTGAAGGATATCCAAACCCTTCTGACTGATCAGGATGTCCACTGCTCTTCGGTCCTTATTGCTGACACACCGTTTAACCAAGTCCTTCTGTACCAGACGCTCAACAATTCTGGATGCATCCGACATTTTATCAAGCATACGTTCTTTCAGGATGTTTACCGTTGCCGGATTAGGGTACTGGCCTCTTAAAATTCTCAAAATATTGTATTGCTGGAGCGTAATACTATGTTTATTGAGCTTTAATCTGAGTAAATTGGTTATCCATCCATAGGTATATATCAGGTTTACAACCACTTTCTGATGATTATCCTCAAACTTCTTGTTGTAAATTTCCTTTTCTATTTCCATTTTGATGCTTAGTTCATTGGCTGGCTTAATTTGAGTGTTAAACCAAAAAGGTATTTAAAATTAATAACAAATTATTTAACCTTAGCCTTTATATTTTTATCCTGCCCATAT
>CAZGCG010000600.1:0-1655 GCA_964524205.1 uncultured Sphingobacterium sp.
GCTCCCTCTTTTTTATATAATACTATGAATAATTAGTATCTGTAAGTATCTGCTTTGAATGGACCTTCAACCGGAACACCAATATAATCAGCCTGATGCTGATCTAAGGTTTCAAGTTCAACACCAATCTTTGCAAGATGTAAACGGGCTACTTTTTCATCCAGGTATTTTGGAAGTACATAAACCTTGTTCTCATACTTATCAGTGTTTGTCCAAAGCTCTAACTGGGCTAAGGTCTGATTAGTGAATGAATTGGACATAACGAATGAAGGGTGACCAGTTGCACATCCTAAATTTACTAAGCGGCCTTCAGCAAGTACGATCACATCTTTACCATTAAGTGTGTATTTATCAACCTGTGGTTTGATTTCAACTTTAGTATTACCATAGTTTTCATTTAACCATGCCATATCGATCTCATTATCGAAGTGACCGATATTACAAACAATAGCTTTGTCTTTTAAAGCCAGGAAATGCTCGCCACGAACGATATCACAGTTACCGGTAGTAGTAACCACGATATCCGCTTCTTTAATTGCTGTAGCTAATTTCTTCACTTCATAACCTTCCATTGCTGCCTGTAATGCACAAATAGGGTCAATTTCAGTTACAATTACACGAACTCCCTGTGAGCTTAATGAAACTGCAGAACCTTTACCAACATCACCATAACCACAAACAACAGCAACTTTACCTGCCATCATTACGTCAGTTGCACGACGAATCGCATCAACCAACGACTCACGACAACCGTATTTATTATCAAATTTAGATTTGGTAACTGAATCATTTACATTGATTGCAGGTAAGTGCAATGTTCCGTTTTTCATACGCTCATATAAGCGGTGAACACCAGTGGTAGTTTCTTCAGAAAGACCTTTGATACCTGCAATCAGTTCAGGGAACCTGTCAAATACCATATTAGTTAAATCACCACCATCATCAAGAATCATGTTTAATGGTTTGCGATCCGGGCCGAAATGTAAGGTTTGCTCAATACACCAGTCAAATTCTTCCTCATTCAGACCTTTCCAGGCATAAACCTGAATTCCTGCAGCAGCAATTGCTGCAGCAGCATGATCCTGAGTTGAGAAAATGTTACATGATGACCAGGTTACTTCAGCGCCTAACTCAACAAGAGTTTCAATTAGAACAGCTGTCTGGATGGTCATGTGTAAGCATCCTGCAATACGTGCACCTTTAAGAGGTTTTGATGCACCAAATTCTTCGCGAAGTGCCATTAATCCTGGCATTTCTGCTTCAGCAAGACCGATCTCTTTACGGCCCCATTCTGCTAATGAAATGTCCTTAACTTTGTAAGGAACATAATTTGTCTCTACTGATGACATAGTTTTTTGTTTAAATGCGTTTTACCGCACGATAAATGGATAATTATAATTTTCTTTCAGGTAAAAGAAAATTGTTTGCAAAGGTAGAGTATACTTTGATCAATTCAAAAAGTTTGGAGGTTAATAAGGTAAGAAGTTTTGCTTAGAAGATTCGGTGACTGGTTTTATATTTTTGACAATGAATTTAGTAACGATATGTTTAATGAAAGCAAATTTGTGGTGCTTGGGATAAGATAGTCCGGCTCTCTGCTATAGTTTTGGCTATAAAATGGAGAGTAAATATTCGAGTTTTCCTAAGCCAAAAGC
>CAZGCG010000601.1:0-1649 GCA_964524205.1 uncultured Sphingobacterium sp.
GGTGGCTGCCCTGATTTCACTGATCCCCTTTGGTTTGGGGGCAGTCTTAATGACTCTTGCATTCTGGCTTTACTATAGACTAAGGTTAATTACTTCAAAATTATGGGCTTATGCCGGACTAATCTGTTTCTGGATTGGCTATGAATACCTGCATCAAAGCTGGGACCTCGCATTCCCATGGATGAACCTCGGAAATGGTTTCGCAGCTACCCATCAGTTGATACAATGGTATGAGTATACTGGTGTATACGGTGGCACATTGTGGGTCCTCCTTTCAAATATTTTATTTTTTGAGATCTGGCTGGCCATAAAAGCAGGTACTTTAAAAACGAACAGAACCCGCTTGATTTTACCAACATTAATGCTGGTCACTTTACCTGTATTAATTTCACTATTCATTTATTTCAGCAATACTGAAAAATCAAATCCGGCCAATATTGTTGTCGTTCAACCCAACATCGATCCTTATAAAAAATTCGGGACCATGCCTCCTTCCGAACAAATTAATCGTTTGATCCATCTTTCGGATTCAATGGGGCAAAGTAATACCGAATATTTCATCTGGCCGGAGACTGCAATATCACATGGCACGGAAGAGAAAACATTCAGGGAGGATGAAAGTTTTAAAACAATTCAGAATTTTCTGAATAAGTACAAAAATGCAAATCTGATCTCAGGGATTGAGAGCTTTGCCATTTATGATTCAGCTAAAACAGTGACTGCGCGATACAACAAAAACAGTGGAATTTATTTTGATGTGTTCAATGCTGCGGTATCTATAGAAAATTCAGGAACCCTTCAATTCTATCATAAATCCAAGTTGGTTCCAGGTGTCGAGCAAACCCCCTTTTCAAATGCATTATCCTTCTTAAAACCTGCTTTTGCCGCATTTGGGGGAGCTACAGGGAGCTATGGAAAGCAGGATGAACCCTCGGTATTTTATTCCCAAAGCGGGATCGGATCTGCTCCTGTAATATGCTATGAATCAATTTGGGGCGAATACGTAGCCGACTATATCAAAAAAGACGCGCAATTCATTGCGATCATAACCAATGATGGCTGGTGGGGAAACACTTCGGGCAAAGATCAGCACCTGCACTATGCTAAACTCAGAGCCATTGAAACCAGAAGATGGGTGGCAAGATCGGCAAATACGGGTATTTCTGCCTTCATCAACCAGCGTGGGGATATTGTTCAGCAAACTGAATGGTGGGTTCAGGGGGCTCTTAAACAGGATATTAATCTGAATGAAGACATAAGTTTTTATGTCAGGTATGGTGATTATATAGCCAGAGGCGGATCAATAGGAACTGGGGTATTTGCCTTTATTTTAATAATAGCTCTGTTGAAAAAGCGAAAGATCTGAAGAGATTTAAAAAGAAAGATCCGTCCTTTTCAGAACGGATCTCACTAAACTAAAACTAAACTAAAAACCAGATCTTATTCAGGTCCGCGCTTTATATAAGGATCACAGAACCTTTATAATTCATTAATTCACTACACAAAGGAACACATTTTGAAGTGTAAAATTTTCAATTTGCAGCTTTGTTACAAGCATCTGACGGTTCTATGATAAATGATTAATTCAGGCATTTAAAACAGGATTCGATTATTGACTGTAAAATATAAACTCCTTAAATTTTTACCAT
>CAZGCG010000602.1:0-1644 GCA_964524205.1 uncultured Sphingobacterium sp.
TTTTGGAAGTAGTTGGATGAACGACATTGGATCCGTAAGCAAAATAGGTACCCAGCGGGCGACCTCTGTGAGGCATTGCTATTAATACTTTTACTACACTCCCCATTACAGTTACATCATAGACCAAACCAAGATCAACAATACTGATATCTGATTTATAGAATTGCGGATCCTTAACATCTCTGAGAGCCTTCCATATCAATTCTTTTGGTATCGGGCTATCCTGGGCTTCTCCCAAACGGGCCAGGCGTCCTGGGCTATCCTTTGCAATAGTATTGGATTGAAGTGAACTTGCAGATACAAGTTGTGGATTCATCAGTTCTCTTCTCAAACCTTCGATCTTTGCAGGTCCTTCTTTAGTATCAAAAGGAAGTGTGACATAAGCATTTTTTTGATGGAATACTGCTCCATCCGGTATCGTTTTAACCCCTTTTGGAACCGGCATACGTTGCCAGAACTGACCATGCCATTTATAATAAAAACTAGGAGAACCGCTATGACTAGGTTCCTGAAATCCATCAGTGTGATGATCAAGAAATAGACCGATAAAAGAATCTTTTGTGTCTTTATTAAAAAAGCCTACTCCCCATAAATTATCAGCTGATTCTTCAGGCACCGGCCCTATTTGTACCTTACCTTCAGAATTCATCCACAGGATATCAGTGAAAGACTGACCGGTAATGACCCATTCATCATCGCGTACATAGACCATATCAAATGTCTTGAGCGCCGACATGTGGCCAAACTTGTGAAAATAAGGTAAACCGGCATAGAAACGATATTCAATATCCATATTCATCCTGGCAGGAGAGAAAATTGGATGCACCGGGGAATAAGGTAGTCCCCAGCGACGAATGATTGTACAGATAGGACCTCTGACAACTTCAAAATCAGGGCATTCTTCCCAAAGGGAGATCCGTACTTTTTGAAAATTATCTTCAGTCACATAGTCATGTGCCCAATCTATACCAGCAGGTTCACCATGCCCTTGTCCGCCGGAATAGATCTCCAATCCATGTTCACGTTTAAGGATCAATCTGGCCAGCTGTCCGGTTTGTTTTGAGAGATAGGCAGTAAAATATTCGTTCTCGATATCGAGTCCGTAACCTTCACCTGTAACCTTCAAATCTGATTGATAATTTGGTAATTCTGCATCAGGGTTACCATAAAAAATTAGGTAAGTCCGCTTCTCTTTACCCTGATTATCAGCAAGAAACAAAAGTTTACAGATCTTTTCAGCTCCTCGTCTAATTTCTGAAAAGACCTGTGAAATTACTTCTGTCAAAATACCATCCTTTACCTCTGCAACACGAATCTCCCTGGCAAGCGAGGCAGACTGGTTTGCCTGAAAGCTCAGCAAAACCTCTATAGGTTCAGCTTTACGCTGAATACCCGCTTTCTCCTCCAGGTTAACAACTTTGTAATACATCCAGCCTTTTGCCCAATTCTTCCAGGCAGCTGGAAGTGAAGCCACTGTTCCAAATTGATTTGCACCAAGCAAAGGAGTTCCAAAATCCTCATGTTCTGCCTGAGCCTGAAGCTCTGAAATACGAAGTGAATTAGTCAATGCGCGTGCAAGGCGATAATCCTTCTTATCCCAGGCCTTTTGAAGCATTTTCATCTTATCTTCAAAACTATCCGACT
>CAZGCG010000603.1:0-1638 GCA_964524205.1 uncultured Sphingobacterium sp.
AATATTTCTATGGCTTGTATTTTTATCATTCCGATATTTAATTCGGAATGATAGGTGTTTTATTGCTTTGAGAAGGAGGGTTTTTGGTGTAATCTTATTCTTAAATTCAATAATCAGCGTTTTGGGGTACAATCTACCTAATCCAAATTATACCCGGATTTGCTATCATTTATCATAATTTACTCAATCCATTGAAACAAATTTCAAGCAAACAGGTTTATCTACCATAATCTTTTGTCCGCTTGGGCTAATTAGACCTGTTTTCTTATTACGATTAAAAATCATTATTTCATTACTCGCACTGTTGCCAACCAGTAGAAAATTTCCACTGGGATCTATTACAAAATTCCGGGGGGTATGAATATCAGTAGTTTGGCGACCTGCATATTTCAAAATGCCATTTTTGGCGATCGAATAAATGACTATTTCATTAGCATCAGCCCGATTTGAACCATACAAAAATTTGCCATCAGGAGAGACATGAATATCAGCAGCTTCAACTGTACCTTTAAATTCCGGTGTGAGCATCGTTATAGTCTGCTTAGTTTCCAGTTTGCCGTCTTTATAATCAAATCCAATAATCGAGGCTCCCATTTCTAAAATCAGGTAGGCATACTTTCCGTTAGGATGGAAGGTTAAGTGTCTTGGGCCTCCGCCCTTACTGACACTTGTAAAAGGTAATTTAGCTGGTATTAATACGTTCGATGAAGCCGGATTTACTTCATAAGCTTTCACCTGATCAATGCCTAAATCTGCAGCAAGTAAGTAGCGCCCGTCTGGTGTTAAAACTACAGCATGAGCATGTGGTTTTGCTTTAGAATCGGAACTAACTTCATGTTGTATTTTTTGTATTTCAGGATTTAGGGAGCCATTTTTTTCAACACGTATTGCAGCCAAGCTACCTGAATCATAATTGGCTGCGAATACCAATTCTTTTGAATCATTAACAGATACATAGCAGGGACCATCACCGCCTGAACTGACACTATTTAAAAAGCCAAGTTCACCGGTTTGGGCATTAAAGGAAAATGCCTGAATTGTTCCATTGTCAACTTCACTAACTGAATATAAATTCTTCCTGTCTTTACTGACCGCCAGATAAGATGGATTTCTGATGCCGAGTGTTTTAGAACGAAAGCTCGATTGACCTGTTTTGGTGTTGAAACTATAAACATGAATGCCATTCGTTTTTTCCTTATTTGTATAAGTTCCTACGATGAGGTTATAGTCCTTTCCTTTTTTTGATTGTCCATTTGCTAATAGAGTAAGCGAAATAAAGACTGCGAATAAAGCTATAGTTCTCATGTATTCAGGATTTATATTCCAAATTATAACAGATTTACTTTAATGTTTTAACCTGTTTTCTTTAATCTCAAATTAATAATTAAAATAACGCTATTGAAATTTTAGTGTTCCAAAATATTGGGGCAAATGAAATTGTGGTTTTGGATGGTTGATAGGAGACCAGGATGCATAATGAGGATTAGAAGTAATTTCGGCTATTTTATAGAAGTTAGCTTTCCAGATAACACCTTTTTGGGGCCGGCTGATTTTTGAATAATTTTCGAGCATATTAAGAGGTATTCTATATTCTACTGTCCAGGTAAGTGGTCCCGAAATTTCGGGATCCACTATTTT
>CAZGCG010000604.1:0-1638 GCA_964524205.1 uncultured Sphingobacterium sp.
AATGTCGGAGAAAGGTCTACGCTGGTAAATTTACCTTCACCTCTGTGAGGATCATACGAAGGGTTGCCTGAATCTGTGCTGGCAGTAGACTCGGTTGTGGCTTCAGTGGTTTTCTCTGAATCACTACTACCACCGCATGAAGCTGCAGCAACAATAATCAGAGTAATAATGCTTAGTGAAAGAAGTTTTTTCATGTTTCAGAATTTAATTTTAGGAACTATTTGTTTGTACAATTTTACCTAAGACCTAAGGATCTTTTTATGCGTTCAATCATAAATGATAAATATCATATATTTGAATAAGCAGAGTCACAATTTGAGTCTCTGTCAGACTATAGTTTTGTTTACCATTCAAAAATGTATAAATTATGATTGATATTAACTTATTATTGGCATGGGGGGCTACTTATAAAAAGATAAGTTCAGGCGAAACAATCTTCCGTGAAGGACAGGTTTGCACCTACTATTTTCAATTGGTAAGCGGAACTGTAAGATGGATTAATATAGATGCTGAAGGAAGAGAATGTATTCACAGCATTATAGAACCAGGTGAATCCTTCGGCGAATTCCCGCTCTTCGATGATGGGCCTTATGCTGCATCAGCAATTGCCGAATCAGACTGCATCCTTATAAGACTTTATAAGCCAACATTTATTAATTTGCTAAAGGAAAACCCAAACTTGCTTTTTGACTTTACCCGACTATTAACCAGGAGATTAAGATTCCGATACTCTGTTATCCAGTCATATGCCTGCCATAACCCCGAAACAAGAATAATTAATCTGATTAACCATTTGAAAGCAGAAAACAAGAACTTCTGCAAAGAGTGCAATCAATTAAAATTAACCCGGCAGCAAATAGCATACATGACTGGCTTGAGAGTTGAAACCGTTATCCGAACCATGCGATTAATGCATGAAAAAGGAGAACTGGTGATCAGCAAGGGTAAGGTGTATTGTAAGGATATGATTGAAGTCATAGCGACATAATTAATTCTGGGCTATTTTTGCATTAATCATGAATAGCTTTCTATCCAAGTGGCTCAGTATTTCTATACTAAACTTATCGTTTGTTGCTGCACTAGGCTTAATCCTGCGTTACAAAATTGCCTATTCCCTTCCCTTTCTTGATCAGAAATATATTCTGCATAGTCATTCTCATTTTGCATTCTCCGGATGGATCACCCAAACGCTGATGATTCTGATGATCTTTTACCTGAGCAAAACATTAGGCAAAGAGATTAACAGCAGGTACTACTGGTTATTATACGCTAATCTGATCAGTTCCTATGGTATGATGATTTCCTTCATCTTACAGGGATACGGTTTGTATTCCATCAGTTTTTCAACTCTCAATATTTTTGCATTTTACGCCTTTGCATTTTACTTCTGGCACGATCTTAACCGAATTAAAGAGAAAAGCACAACAATTCTCTGGTTTAAAGCCGCTTTGGTTTTTGGGTTCATTTCATCATTTGGAGCATTTAATCTGGCTTATATGATGGCCAATAAGATGAGTAATCAAAATGTGTATCTGACCTCAATTTATTTTTTTCTGCATTTTCAGTATAATGGCTGGTTCCTCTTTGCAGGGATGGGTCTGCTTAACGACAAGCTGGAAATTATTACGGGGGAACGAA
>CAZGCG010000605.1:0-1627 GCA_964524205.1 uncultured Sphingobacterium sp.
TAAACTCGCTGGGTTACTGGTAGCCACAGCAATTGTCGGACTGGCGTTTCCAAAATCGGCAATTGTATAATCAGTAGTAACCGTTCCATTATAATTAGCAACTGGAGTAAAGGTTACTGTCCCACTCGCATTGGAAGTAAATGTTCCCTGACCAGGAATTGTTCTCGATGCCTGCACACCACCGATTGTAGGATCCAAATCCAATCCAGTAGCCCAGTTTAACTGACTGTTTCCATTTTCATCGTAAGCGAAAGTAGTAAGATCTAAGTTCACTGCATTATCCTCCAGCGTAGAGGTAGTGGCAGAGGTCGCAACCGGAGTCTTTGCGACAGATAAAGGAGCAGCAATATCTATGGCCCGAATCTCGTGCACATTTGTTGAACCACCTGTTGAGGCAGAGAACCCATAACTTAAATTTGCAGGCGCCGCCTCAGTGGAGTTGTAAATATAATCCTGTATAACATGATGAGTTTGCAAACCAGAACCAGAGTTTTGATCCACATAGACATTGATTCTAAACTGAGAAGATGTAATATATTCTATAATAATTCTTGCCTTACGATAGCCATTATCAGTAGTTGCAAAACCAGCTGTACGAGAAGCCGGAGCAGCTGAGGCTATATTGAACACCCCACCCCTTGTGGCCATTGCAGTAGTACTTGATGTATTTACGCCAATTAGGTATTCATAGTTTGTACCTGCAGCGAAACCCGGTTGTGAGGTACCGGTGCCATCACCATCACCTCTCAAGGTTACCCAGTTTGCTACTCTATCTCCACCAGCAGTACCATATCCTCCCTGCCTTCCCTGAAGTGTTAATCCATAATTACCGAACTCGTCAAAACCAATTCCCAGAAATCCTTTACTCAAACCTGCAGTTGCGTTATCTGTTCGCTGGGCATAACCTAAAGAACCTCCATATGCTCCTATCTGAAACCCTCCTCCATTGGTTGCCGAGTAACCCAGAGCAGTATTGGAAGCTGGTAATCGGTTTACTACATCGGCATCATAAAGGAAAAATACAATTCCATCGGCAACGTTTCCATAGGTATAATATTCAAAAGAAATCGAAAGACCCTGTGATGTTGGGAAAGTCCTGGTATTTCTTGCAAATCCTGTTTGATTGGCAACAGTTCTAGTCAATCGTAAATATCCTCCTCCTGATGCATCAGCAGTAGTAAGCTGATTAGTACCTCCTGTACCCAATGATCCAAAAGCAGTTACTGCAGTCTGGCTGGCTGTCAGGAATGCACTACCTGTTGTTGGAGTTGCAAGGTTAATATCATTTGCACCTCCAAACACCGTACCCGGCGAAGTTGGGAACTTGAAGCTATCTGTATAGGGGAAGCCGACTGTCGGTTGCTGAGCATTCACCGAATGCGCAAATGCCATAGAAATTACTATGAAAAAAGACTTAAGCCAAAACCTGAAGGACGATGAAGTAATATTTTTAAGCATTTATCATATTTTATAAAGTTTCAATACCTGTTCATACAAGATTCAGGTTGTTTACTATGCTTTAATTCTATTTTTTTATTGAGATTCAAATATTGAACCAATAAATCGAATATTTCTGTTATTCTTTAAAAATAAATGACCAAATCGCACTGAATACCAATTTAATTTT
>CAZGCG010000606.1:0-1625 GCA_964524205.1 uncultured Sphingobacterium sp.
AATTTTTAAATGAGGGCGCAAAGGTACGGGTAAAAATCGGATTAGCAAAAGTTATTATAATATTAACTTTGTTTTCGCTTTACAAAAGCCACCTTTTCTATCAATTCCTGAACTTTCTCAGTCGAAATTGGTACTTGTACAGTATTCTTCATCAACAAATAACCCCCGTCTGATTTTACATAGTCTGTAATATATTTCGTGTTTACCAGGTATGATTTATGGCATCTGAAATAGCCATGTGTGTTATCAAGTGTGTCTTCTATATTTTTTAAAGTGCGGCTGATGACCAGTTTGCTGCCATCTGTAAAATGAATTTCTGTGTAAGAACTATCAGCCTTGAAATAAAGAATATTGTCAAGTTCAAGAAACTTAATGGTATTACCCTCCGGCACAGCTATTTTTTTATTATTATCAGGGTTCAGGTTTTCTTTCAGTACATGATAGGTATGCTTGTTGCGTGCAACTATTTTCCTGAAACGCTCAACAGCATTTTCCAGTTCTGAGGGTTCGATAGGTTTTAGCAAATAATCAACAGCAGAAAGTTTGAAAGCCTGTATAGCATACTGGTTGTACGCCGTTGTAAATACTATTGAAAAGTCTATTTCATCTTCATTGAAAAATTCCAGCAATTCCAACCCGGTATGCCCCGGCATTTCAATGTCCAGGAACACTAAGTCCGGTTTCAGCCGTCTTATTGCTTTAATTCCATTAGGCAGGTCTGTAGCATCTGCAAGGATTTCTACATCAGGGCAATACTCTGTAAGCATACTGCGCAACAGGTTGCGTGCCATCAGTTCATCGTCTATAATAATAACCTTAATGGCCATGTCCTTTTTTAATCTTTAATCAATGGTATGGTGATGGTTACAATGGTGCCGTTAGATTGGCCAAATGCATCAGTTTTATCGGTATATACAACGCCGATATTGTTGTTGCCTTTGTTTAGTATTTCTATTCTTTTCATATTTGCTTCAGTAGCAAAAGGTTTGTGTTTGTCCGTTCTTATCTTGTTCAATTCTGTACTTTTTTTTCTGCCAATGCCATTGTCATCTATAATAATGGACAGGTTATTATCCCTTTTAAGAAAATCTATAAGCAATACTTTTTCGCCGGTTTTATGTAGCAAGCCATGTTTTATAGAGTTTTCGATATATGGCTGTACAATCATAGAGGGGATTTTTACCATGTCGATATCCAGCCCGTTTATTACATTGATAGCATAGTGAAACTCATTATTGAAACGAACTTGTTCAAGGTCAAGGTATAATTTTAAAGCATTTATTTCTTCTGATAATGTGACAGATTCCTTCCCCGTCATTTCCAGTATAGTACGTGTAAGTTTTGAAAATTTAGACACGTAGGTGGAAGCATTTCTTTTGTCATCTGTAACTATAAAAGATTGTATTGTATTGAGCGCATTATAAAAAAAATGCGGATTCATTTGAGAACGAATGGATGTAAGTACTGATTTATGCAGATTCCTTTCTAATTGTACTTTTTCAATCAGCAATTGGTTTTGTTTTTTCAGTATACCTGTTTGCCATTTGTAATAGGTAAATACCAGGATTGAAATAATGGAAATACATAAAGCCCAGAACCAGGTTGTAGCCCAATATGGTTTCTCT
>CAZGCG010000607.1:0-1591 GCA_964524205.1 uncultured Sphingobacterium sp.
TGCCAGAAGGAGGTATCGTTTTGCCAGAAGGAGGAATCGTTTTGCCAGAAGGAGGTAACGTTTTGCCAGAAGGAGGAATCGTTTTGCCAGAAGGAGGAATCGTTTTGCCAAAAGCCCGCTGCGTAAGCCCTAAACCACTCAAGCTCTCAACTCCTAAACCCTTACGCAGTTTGCCAAAAGCCAAGAACAAAAAGCCAGAAGCCTCATTTTGCCTGAAGCACGAAACTTTTTGCCGGAAGCTAGGTCGGAAATCAGTAGTCAGAAGTCGGAAATCAAAGTCGGAGCCGGAAGTAAGGATTTGGAACAAAAGCCAACCCATTACACATCACGCATTACGCATCACAAGGGGTCTTGGGGTTTATGAAGCATAATGCGCTTTGTATGAGCCTTGGTTTAGTTGTGAAAAATGCCACGATCGCAATGTTGCCGCGAATGCACGAATATGAGGTTGCCACGAATGCATGAATTTTGGGAGGTCAGAGATCAGTGGTCAGTCAAATAGATCAGAGATCAATCAGATCAATTCGAGCAAGTAGTACATCAACAAATCAACAGATAGTCAAAGGTCAGTGGTCTGTTCGGGCACTAACAAATCAACAAATCAACGAATCAACAGATCAACGCATCAACAAATCAACACAAAATCTGCCTTGTAGTGGTTGAAAAAAGAATAAAATGTGTTGGTTGTTAAGAAAGGCCTTTGTAATTTTACAGCAATTCCGGAAGGGCCGGGTCGTGGGTTTAGGCTGGTTGTTATTTACACGATCTGATTCGCCGGAAGCGGGGTTCATGAAGCAATTGTGCAGCCCTCTCATGAATCCTTTTTGGGCTGCTTGCACATATTACTATTAAGGTGTACCGGGAGGCTGCAAGCCCGGTAAAAAGAAGAATGAGAGCTATGATGGATGCTGATAAGGCGTTCGGATGGCTCTTTTGGCGTTTTGAGAGTTTGGGTTTTAAAAATGATATTGACATGAAGAACTGGATTAGTAATTGGAGATTGGAATGGATTGGTCTATTTGCGGAAGTGAAGTAGAAACGGGAACGCTAGGCGCAAAATAAGATCTTTTAGAATGGAGTTACATTTAAGGCAAAAAACTACAATAATCAAAAATATGAAAATAGGAATATTACATTTAAGTGACTTACATATACAAGAAGACATTTTAACCGATAGAATAGAAAATCTTGTTAAATCAGTAGAATATGATGTTAAACAGATTTCTCATTTATATTTAGTATTCTCAGGAGACATTACAAATTTTGGTAGAAAAAACGAATTCGATAACGCAAAAGTATTTGTTTCAAAACTGAATGAAAAATTGAAAGAAAAATGGAAGTTATTGAACATAAAAATAGTTACTGTTCCGGGTAATCACGACTGTTGTTTTGACAATGAAAAGAAAACCCGAAAATCAATTTTGAATGATTGTAAAACTGATACAATAGAAGAAGAGGATTATTTTATTGATGCAATGGCTGTTCAATCTAATTTTTGGGATTTCACCAATGACGTAACTGATTTTAAGGACAGAAATAAGGTAGCATATAAATACGAATTCATACCCCACTTAGATTTTAAAGTTACCTT
>CAZGCG010000608.1:0-1567 GCA_964524205.1 uncultured Sphingobacterium sp.
GCATCCATTGTTGGAACCCCGCCCACACCGAAATGAAGATTAAATCGAGCTTCTCCATCATTTCTGGCACTTATACGCTCATCAATGGCCGCCCTTTGGTCATCAGATAATGAAACATTGCTCTCCAGATTGGAAATTGAATATCGTGGTTCTTCATCTTCGGCAGGTTTATAGTTTTTGTTTTTAATTGCCTTATACAGTTCTGAGCATACCTGCTGGAGCATCACGCCACTATTGATCGCATCCGTAATCCCCTGGATCAGGGAACTGATAAATTCTTTATTTTTCCGTGTGGCATCTGTAGCGTCTCTGATAGTTATAGCTTCGGCCTTAATCTCAGCTGCATAGGCTCTTAAGGTCTGATCGCCATCCTTATCCCATTCCTTAATCATTTGAACAGGTTCAGCATTTTTCATTTGTAATGCTTTTGAACCCATCACATCAGCTTCTTGTTCAAGGCTTTTATCATCATTTACCGGAACGCCCTTTTGCAATTGGACAGTCGGTTTAACCCTTCCCTGTTTTTGCTGAACGGTATGCCATGCTTCATGGGGGAGATGCCTTTCCTGACCAGGCGCTATATGAATATCTGATCCCTGAGCATAAGCAAGAGCATTTAGCTGAGCAGGTTTTGACGAATTATAATGCACTTTAACATCAGCCAGACTTATTCCGGATAGGTTTTCCATACCGGATTTAAGATCCTCCGGCATGCCATTCTCAGAGCTCTTTCTCTGAAGGGGATTGAATTTCCCTTGAACCGGATCTTCGTCCTTACTCATTTTCTGCACAGACCTGGCAGGGAATGATAAGGCGCCTGATGAAACACGCTCTGCAACAGCGGAATTCCTCACAGGTTCATTTCTCTGTTCCTTTTTAAAAAAAGACATATCAAGATTTATTCATTATCCATTGCAAGTTTGCTCATAGCATCAGCAAGACTAATTTTTCCTTCGTTTAACCCACTTAATAATTCCCTGAAACTTACCATACAATCCTGAAATAAATTAAAAATTTCAATAAAATTCTCTTTTTCAGGCAATTCAAACCGGGATACAGGGAATATATATTTAAAACCAAGTTCAGCCATTTTGTTTACTGATATTGAACCGATTGGTAATTGGGCATTGATCTCATTAATCAGATAAAACAGATCAGTCTTCCTTTCAGGTTTAATTGACGGAATAATTAAGGAATATAGCTGCATCAACCTTATTTCCAGGAAATGATCTTCAGGTAGCGGAACGTACATCAGATTGGAAGAACCATTAACAGGATCGGTAACCAGTAATAGATTTACAGGTATAAGATCAGAAGCCTCCAATACTTCTGCACTTAGCGGAAGGTCTTTTAAATATGCTTTAATCTGAGCCAAAGCAAGCTGATCTTTCAAATTTATAAAGTTGTCATTCATGGTGATTGTTTCAAAATTATCTTCCGGCCTTCATTGACTCAACAATCAGACCAACCTGAGTTGAAATTTGGGAACTATTAGTATAATCAGTTCTGTAAACGGCTGGAAGGAAAACTCCAGTCGATTTCAATAATTGCTCGGCTTTTGTTAGTT
>CAZGCG010000609.1:0-1539 GCA_964524205.1 uncultured Sphingobacterium sp.
AAGAGGTAACCGTTACCGGTTCGATCACCGATGGTGTTCTGGAAATTACCAAACTTATCAAAAAATCAGAATAAATATTCTTTGCGGGTATTTTAGCTTTTAAGCTTGTTTATTCTTCCTGCCAATTTAAGATTGTACTAATGGATATTCCCTTTGGTAAAATATTGTATTGATAAATATTTGTTATTCTGAAGTTCAGATACCCTAATCTTTCATCTCCGAACAGGTCAGGCCCAATGAGCTAACCAATAATTGAATCTGTGTGGGCGAAGGATTATTGCCCACTATCCGCAGCACCTTATCACAATCTTCCAGATCTACACTTACTTCTATAATGTGAGCAAATCTACTAAGCAGATTTTGAAGGCTGCTCACTTCAGATTGCTTGCTTGCATTGGTTTTAAATATCAAAACTTCCATAATTCGATGTTTATCCGTTTCGGAGATGCTTAGAGATTTTACCTCAGGGTGCATTAAGAATAAAGTTTATTTATCTGAAGGATTATTTTCTCTCTGCACGCTCTGTATGAAATTGTGAACTCTGCATTAAAATTCAGCATTTCCAATGCTGCATTTTCGCTTTAAACTGCTCCTGCTCTTCGGGTGTCATTTCCTTAAAGCGTTCGGCCATTCTGCCGCGCTTCCAGGAGGAGCCCATTTTGCCGCCCTTGCCGAAACCGAAAAGGATCTTGGACAGGATAAATATTCCCATCGCCTGCCAGAATGTAATGGACCTGACACCGAGTATCTCGGGCAGCAAATTGTTCCATAGCATCATCACTACATAGCTTACCAGTGAAAGGAAGGCAATCCCAATCAGGGGGAAAAACACAAACCGGCCTTTGTAAAATATCTTCTTCATAATTCTAAAATTTAATAATCATTAATCTCTTTATACAATTGTTTTAAGCGCTTGCGCAGATGCAGTACAGCATAGCGTTTGCGCGTTACCAGGGTCTGAATGTTTTCCCCGGTAGTTTCTGCTATTTTCTGGAAGGGGATATTGTCAAGCTCCTGCCAGATGAATATCTGCTGCTGCTCTTTAGGCAACTCCTCCAGCGCAAGAAATAACTGCTCCCAGAACATGTTACGGAAGTACTCAGTTTCAGGAGTGTTTGCCTCTGTGAGGAGCATAGCCCTGAAATCCGGTGTATCATCCTCGTCATCACTCAGATTATCAAACAGCTCTTCTTTTTTCTTTTTATGCTTGTCGATAATCTTGTTCCGGGCCACCCGGTATAGCCAGGCGCCTGTTTGTTCAATCGGCTCAGAATTTACTATTGCAGTGAACTGGTACCAAACATCCTGAATAATATCTTCCGCATCCTCTTCACTATTAACCTTGCTCCTGATAAAGCCCATGAGCCCCTTACCATACGATTTTATCGTTTGTAAAATACGCTGGTTCTTCTCCTTGGGTATTACGACTGCTGTCAATTTATTGCGGGTTTATTAAGTAGACGATTGAGGTGTTAAAACATTTCAAATTATTTTTAACTTTTTTGAATGATTATTGGTGAAATACGTGAACGTTCAAAA
>CAZGCG010000610.1:0-1537 GCA_964524205.1 uncultured Sphingobacterium sp.
TAGGGAATGGGGGTGAGAGGTCCATCCTTTGTCGGACTTGCCTGCAGGGATGAAAGTGAAATCGATCTTTACTATTAAATTCATTTGATATAAAGCAGGATGTCATCCCGAAAGCTGCCCTTCAGCAGCTGCGGGCACTTAGCGATTTTAAGGAGGATTTTAATATTGAAAAGGTAAATGCACAGTAATCACCATTGTCCGGTAAAAAGGTTTTGCTTTTTCGACCCCGAAGGTGGTCGTATGTTTATAGCAACAGATATTCCCGAAAAATCGACCCCGAAGGTGGTCGCATGTGAAAATTTCGAACACATACGACCCCTTCAGGGTCGGGGAAAAGACTGGAATAAATTCTTCTATAAACATTTGACCACCTTCGGGGTCAAGCCTGCGTGAATCGAAAGAAACAATTAGGATAGTAAAACCTATCGTACAATGAACGAATAAATTGCCAGCAACTAACAACCAACAACCGACAACTGAAAAGATTATGAAAATAAAAGCAATCCTCCCTTTCCTGTCCCTTTTCCTTTTTGTGTCTGCATTAAATGCACAAACATCAGGAAGCAGGGTGCCTTATGTCATTTATGATAATTTCGATACCGGTGAAATGTTTACCTGGGAGCCTTATCCCTATCAGCAGGATACGGGTTATGACCCCTTATTTGGTACAAAGAAGGAGCCTGCGTTTGGAGGAAAGGGGAGTTCTCTTTCCCGCGTAACCAAGCCTAATGATGCCAATGATCTGACGCAGGGATTTACCAAGCGGATTGATATGTATGCTCTGAATTCTACGCGACTAAAGTTCGCATATTATTTCATGAGCGACAGAAAACCTGAGAAACTGGATGTTTCACTCGGGACTTTTGACGGAAAATTATTCACCCATACAATTTTATCACCAAAGGCAAATACCTGGGTTGAGGTTGATATTCCGCTTAGTTCTTTTAGTCTGAATGGAACAGCATTAAATGAAAGTGCTCATTTACAGGTTGTTGTATTGAAGGCCTTTTATCCTCTTGTTAATCATTTGCCAAGTTATAGTATACTGATAGACGAGTTTAAACTGAACGGTGAAAGATCAAGGCAGTTTATTGCACAATCTCCAAAATCAACCTGGTTTGAGCAGTTTGGCCATGCTATCTTAAATAAGCATTATTCAAATGGCGAAACGATTAATCTGAGTATCTCTGCCGAGCAAGGTAAAGCCGTAAATGTAGTTAGTGCCGAACTTATCAGTCCGGAGAACAGAACTGTATTAAGCGATATCAAATTTTATGATGATGGAAGCCATGGTGATTTAAAGGCTTCAGATGGTATCTGGTCAAATAATTCAGTCTATACGGTCAAAGCAACAGATCCGCGGGGGCAATGGAAGATCAGGGCTAAGTCGGGCGCCGGAGCAGAGCAATTTTCATGGGATCTTGGGTTCATCGTTCCTGTTTCCGATCACGCAGCAGGCCTACACCCAAGAGTATTTCATTCACAGGCTCAACTGGAAGCCCGTATGGCAGGACCTGAGCCTGAGTCTGCAAAAAAA
>CAZGCG010000611.1:0-1531 GCA_964524205.1 uncultured Sphingobacterium sp.
ATATAGCCAGTAAGAAGAAATTTTTGGAGTCATTACCGGTACAATCAGTATACGCCGCTTCAATCCCCGGATCTTGGCAAAACGCAAAAGCATTTCTTTATAACTTAAAATATCTGGTCCACCAATGTCGTAACTCTTATTATAAGTTTCGGATTTACCAATTACCCGCTCTAAAAATTCCACCACATTACGGATCGCAATTGGCTGACACCTTGTTTTCAACCAGCGGGGAGTGATCATAAACGGTAACTTCTCTACCAAATCGCGAATAATTTCAAAGGAAGCACTCCCGGAACCTACAATAATGCCTGCTTTTAGGGTTGTGAGTGCAAATTTGGAATCCCTAAGAATAGTTTCGACATTTTTACGTGATGACAAATGTTTGGATAGCTCTGCAGCATTGTCGATTCCACTTAAATAGATCACCTGTTTGACATTTGTCTGTTCAATCCGATTTTTAAAATTTTCGGCACAAAGTTCCTCCATATTTTCGAAGTCGCCACTTTGTGTTGACATCGAATGGATGAGATAATAAGCTATGTCGATATCATTGGGTATTTCCTTCAGACTCGACTTCTTTAAAAAATCTGCCTCAACAACCCTAAGATTTGAATTCGTATACTTTTTCCTGTTAAATCTGTTTTTATCCCGCACACAACAGATAACCTCATGACCATTTTCCAATAAAACAGGCAATAATCTTTGTGCAATATATCCGGTAACGCCGGTTAACAGAATTTTCATGGATTAATTATGGATGGGAGTTTAATTAAAGATAAGGTTTAGGGATTATAATTGGGGGTATCAGGATTAGGATTAATAGGATTAGTAGGATTTTTTCAGTGCAAATAAAAGCTCCTAAAATAATCACGGCTTAATAGGCCTAAATTAGACTTTATCCATGAGAATCAGTCTGCGTACTTTCAAATTGAATCTCCTATTGATAATACTGCGTTAACTGAAATAATTGATTCTCGAAAATGAGCTTAAGGGTTTTTATTCTTTGGGTTTTTATTTCTTTTGCATTTTACACTGCAATATTTTACATCATTCCAGTTCTTTTCCCATTTTTTGCGCCAGACAAAGGGTAGTTTGCAAACAAGACAAATTTTTTGTGGCAGTTCGCTTTTTTTCATCCTTAAGATTTCAAATCAGTGGCTTTTTAGGGACTATTTATACTTTTTGATTTCTATTCAGGGTATGTATTATGGTGATTCGCAGATTCCTGGTATCCATATCCTGCAATGAACATCATCTTTTGGATATTTTATTCATGCTGACAGTCCTTTGCCTGGAGCATTTAAACCTGAGCATCTCTGGATTTGCTTTAAATTCATGTTTAACACCCACACCCGATGAGACTCTTTTCCGCCAGCGCTTAAAGCTTGAGTGTTTAAGCTCTTTTCGCATCAGTTTTTCAACTTCACCCTGTGAAATACCAAACTGTGCTTTTATGGCGTCAAAAGTGGTCCGGTCTTCCCAGGCCATTTCCACAATTCTATCTTTTTCTGATTCGTTAAAGTATTTCAAT
>CAZGCG010000612.1:0-1526 GCA_964524205.1 uncultured Sphingobacterium sp.
TTGGCGAGGTCGCTTTCCTTTATACCTACTAACTGCTCAAAAATACCTGCGTAAGATCTTAATAAAACCTTAATAAAATGATCATATGCCGGTTGACCAACCTGAAAACGATAAAGATCCTCATGAGCCAGGAGCACCTGAACCCTTGAGGGTAGAAACACGGTTTCACTCAAAGCTATATATTCATCGTGCTCAAGAAACTTAAATGCATGTATGGTTCTTACCGGATCCAGTTTAAATCTGTTGCAAAAGTCTGCGAGATCAAATTCTAAAGAAAGTCCTTCCCCTGCCCCATAGGCAAGCTGGTAATAATTTCCAAGATGATGGTAGATCTGCTTAATCTCTTCAATTGAAGGATAATGTTGTTCCAGTCTTTTTGTTAAAAGAGCCTTGTCTGCATTATTAAAAAGTAAAACTGCATAAGCCTTTTTCTCATCCCGGCCACCCCTGCCTGCTTCCTGATAATAGGCTTCAAGGCTTTCCGGCAGATCCAGATGGATTACAAAACGAACATCCGCTTTATCAATCCCCATTCCAAATGCATTGGTAGCCACCATAATCCTGATCTCAGAATTCTTCCAGGCAGACTGCTTTTTCATTCTTAATGGGGTATCGAGTCCGGCATGATAAAAATCACTGCTAATACCTTCAAGATTAAGCTGTCTCGAAACTTCCTGAGTTTCACGTCTGTTTCTTACGTAAATAATACCAGAACCCTTTACATTCCTTGCAATAGAGATAAGCTTTCGAAGCTTATTTTCCTCATTATAAACCAGATAACTAAGATTTAAACGTTCAAAAGACTTCCTGAATACCTGTCCGTTTTTAAAATTAAGTTTTACCTGAATGTCTGCTGCAACACGTTCTGTAGCTGTTGCAGTGAGTGCGAGTACCGGAATTTCCGGATGAAGTTCCCTAAGTTCGGTTAAATGAAGGTAAGGTGGTCTGAAATCATAACCCCATTGCGAAATACAATGGGCTTCATCTATTGCGATCAGATTGACATTCATATACCTGATGCGCTCTCTGACCAGATCTGACAAGAGCCTTTCAGGCGACAGATAGAGAAACTTAAGATCCCCATAGATACAATTATCAAGGGCAATATCTACTTCCCTTTTTCCCATCCCTGAAATAATTGCGATTGCCTTAATACCCTTGTCTTTAAGATTCTCAACCTGATCTTTCATCAGGGCAATGAGTGGCGAAACAACAATGCAAATACCAGGCTTTAAAAGTGCAGGAACCTGGAAACACAGAGATTTACCTCCACCTGTCGGCATGAGTGCAAGTGTATCTTTACCCTCCAGAACTGACTGAATAATATCCTCCTGTAATGGCCTGAATGTTGAAAAACCCCAGTATTTTGAAAGGATAGCTTGAATTGTCATTAGTATTTGTTCGGGCTTAGATCATTTATCACAATAAAATCAAGAAATCTCCATTTAATAGGTGATAAACTCAAAACTATGAATATTTACTAAATTGCGGGTCCAATTGATCAATTACATGAAGAGAGCACTTAT
>CAZGCG010000613.1:0-1523 GCA_964524205.1 uncultured Sphingobacterium sp.
AAATATGTAAACGGTTCTCCTGTTCAGATAGATTTGAATGCAAATTTTCTGTTTAAAGAAACACTCTGGCTTGGGGCTTCATTGCGTTCTTTGGATTCAGTGGATTTACTGGCTGAGATTCAGTTAAGTCCGAATGTACAGTTAGGATATTCTTACGATTTTACGACATCAAGACTAGCTGCTGTTGAGCGAGGATCACATGAAATTGTTCTCAATTTTAGAATTGGTACCAAAGGGAATTCAAGTTCGACTCCAAAATGTTACTTTTGATGGCTTAAGTAGATGTTAATGAATGACATATCATCTCTGTTTTCTATTCTACACTAACAGTTAAACCTTCCTGCTGAAGTATTTTTCGGTAGACTTCAACTTCAGTAAATGAACCTTCAAGAATTGTGCATTTCCCGTCATTATGGACTGTCCAGGCAATTCTTTCAGCCTGTTTTTCGGTATAGTCGAGGTATTTTACAAGGCAGTGTATTACGTGTTCAAAAGTGTTGGTATCATCATTCCAAAGGATCAGGCGATGATTAACTTTTAACGCTGCTAAAACCTCCTCAAGCGTTAGTGTTTCTTCCTGTACCTGTGTTCCCATTTTACAAAAATACAGAATGGATACCGATTACAGAATGAATATTTTAAGAAGTATGCTATTGAATTACTGCTGATACTTCAATTTCTATGAGTAAATCAGGATGGATCAGGCGGCTTACCTCAACCATAGTTGTAGCAGGCTTTATAATTCTGAAAAACTCAGCATGGGCTTTACCAGCTTCCTCCCATTTGCTTATATCCGTTACATACATACGTGTTCGCACTACATCAGTCAATTGTGCACCGGCCTCATGCAAGGCTTTTTCCACTTTTTGGAGAATAAATTTTGTCTGGGCGTACAGATCATCTTTTCCGATCAAGGTATCTCCATCGACCGAGGTAGTTCCTGAAACTTCAATGATGTTCCCAATTCGTACGGCTCTGCTATAGCCCACCAGATCCTCCCAAACGGCTCCTGAAGAAATATTAACACGTTTTTGCATATATTTTCGATTGAAATTAACTTCCTTTGGCCGACCGGGTCATCATTTCAAGCATATCCCACATTTCGGGTGTAATTGCTTCAAGTCCGTTGAATTGCCCCGCTCCCTGTAACCATTCTCCTCCATCAATAGTGATTACTTCTCCATTGATATATCCCGAAAAATCAGACATCATAAATGCAGCCAGGTTTGCCAGCTCCTGATGATCACCAACCCGCTTTAGAGGTACCCGGTTTTTGAAATCGAATTTTTTTGCCATATCACCGGGAAGCAGTCTGTCCCATGCTCCTTTTGTTGGGAAAGGACCCGGAGCAATTGCATTATTTCTAATGCCATATTTACCCCACTCTGCTGCAAGAGAACGGGTCATGGCCAGAACACCTCCTTTTGCGCAGGCAGATGGAACTACATATCCTGAACCTGTGAATGCATAGGTTGTTACAATATTTAATATTGTTCCGGCTTGTTTTTCTTTGATCCAGTGTT
>CAZGCG010000614.1:0-1514 GCA_964524205.1 uncultured Sphingobacterium sp.
TATCCCCTTGTAAAATTAGAGATATCACACACCTCTCACCCTTTTTACACCGGTAAAATGAAATTGGTTGATACCGCAGGTCGTATCGATAAGTTCCGTTCACGTTACGAGAAAAAATAATTATTTATTTCGATAATATTTAAGGTCCCGACTCATAAGGTCGGGACTTTTTTTATTTTTGTTCGATGAGTATAATTCTTTTTGACGATCAGTTTCGAAGTAATTTGCTGCCCCTGGTTTATACCAGACCGGTATCTGAACTCAGGGTCGGAATTTTGACCATTGCAGATAAGTGGCGGAAACATCTTAAAACCGATGCTGCTTACCTGACTGAAAGTTACCTTCAGGATAAATATCCGCTCAAATACTTTGCAGTGAATCTTTTTATCAATTCGGCCATCTGCCCGGATGATGATCTGATTGAGGCACTGGATGCTATTAAAGAGGGGGAGGCACTCCTTGCAGGTCAATTATTGATCGCAGTGCGCCTGGCTGAAAGCGATGCCAGGGAATTTAGTCCGCTGCATACCGAAAAATTCAAACCGCTTGAATACAGCAAGCCCTTTGTCAGGATAGCTTATCCTGATCAAATTTTCACATTTAATGATACTGAGATCAGGAAGGACTTTAAGCTGATCAGCAAAGGCCGTCAATCAGCATCTTTGAGCAGTACCAATACGGTACTGGGAGATGATATTTTCATTGAACAAGATGTTGAAGCCGAATGTTCAACCTTCAATACCCGAACAGGACCAATCTACTTAGGTAAAAGAGCATTGGTGATGGAGGGCTGCCATGTGAGGGGCTCATTTTCCCTTGGCGATGATTCTGTTATAAAAATGGGCGCAAAGATCTATGGGATGACCTCTGTAGGGCCACATTCCAAGATTGGGGGAGAGATCAATAATTCAGTGATCTTTGCTAATTCCTCTAAAGGCCATGAAGGCTATCTGGGCAATTCTGTGATCGGGGAGTGGTGCAATATTGGTGCCGACAGCAATAATTCGAATATGAAAAACAATTATGCTGAAGTCAGATTATGGGATTATCCAACAGAAGGTTTCCGCAGAACAGGATTGCAATTCTGCGGTTTAATTATGGCAGATCATGCCAAATGTGCAATCAATACGATGTTTAATACGGGTACAGTAGTTGGCGTGGGTGCCAATATTTTCGGATCGGGATTCCCAAGGAATTTTGTTCCCGACTTTTCATGGGGAGGAAATTCCGGTTTCGAAGTGTATAGTTTAAAGAAGATGTTTGAGACCGCGACTAAGGTTTATGAACGCAGGAATTCTAAATTCAATGAAACCGACAGTGCTATTTTAAGCCGGGTTTTTGAGATGACAGAACAATACAGAAGATTTTAATTCCAAATACATAACATGAGAAAAAGTATAGTAGCCGGTAACTGGAAAATGAATATGGATCTGAAAGAAGGCATAGCACTTTTCTCAGAAATTAGTGAATTGTTCAAAGAGGAAGTTAAGGGAGATCACGGTGTGGTGACTTGT
>CAZGCG010000615.1:0-1512 GCA_964524205.1 uncultured Sphingobacterium sp.
AGCTCTGGTTAATACTGTAAATACAGTTGGAGTGATGGGTAAAGGAATTGCTTTACAGTTCAAGAATGCCTTTCCTAACAATTACAAGCACTATGTCAACGCGTGTAAAAATAAGGAGTTAAAAGTTGGACAACTGCTTATAACCGAGGAAGAAGCACTACTTACGGGCAGGAAAATTATTGTTAATTTTCCCACAAAAACCAATTGGCGCTTGCCTTCAGAGTATCAATATATTGAAACCGGCCTTTCCGAATTGGTTAAGGTCATCAGAGAAAGAAATATCCAATCGATTGCCATACCACCTCTGGGGTCAGGGAATGGAGGCTTAGATTGGAATAAGGTTAAGCTTTTAATGGAAAAACATTTATCAGGCATAGATTGCGATATTGATGTTTATTTACCCAATGATGCCATTGCAGAAGTACTCAGAAAGGAGCGGGTAAAATTGACACCGGCAAGAGCTATGATGTTATCAATGCTGTATGATTTGGCCCGCAATGGTGAGTTTGTTTCAGAATTTTCATCTGAAAAAATTGCCTATTTCCTCCAGCGTTTTGGAGCCAGAGAAAGCTTTGTGCTGGTATTTCAACCCAATTTTTACGGCCCTTATTCCGGTAAAGTTAAGCATGTTTTGTATTACCTGAATGGCAGCTACATAATGGGCTATAGTGCAAAAGATAAAAAACCATTTGATGAGTTGGCACTTGTGCCGGATGCTGAAACAGAAATAAATACATTTTTAAATAGCCCTGAAAACAATGCCCATAAGCAGATCGTGATGAAAACAAAGTCATTTTTATCTGGTTTTTACTCTCCTTTTGGGCTGGAGCTGCTTTCTACCATTGATTTCATTATACAGAAAAAAAATGTGTATTCCTTAGAGGAGATCACCATTGAATTGGGGAAATGGAGCGACCGAAAAAAATCAATGTTTACAAATCCAAAGTTTATTCAAATAGCTTTGAATAACCTGAATACGCATCTATATCGAACTACATAACTCATGATCATCCGGAAAGTGATGGTTTTTGTGATTGTAACGGATACTATTTTGCTCGCTTTACAATCTCATTTCGTTTTTCAGTATCTATGACATATTTGATTGTTCGCAAACAAAAACATCCGCAGTCTTGCTTTTGATATTTTATCAGTGTGTATGATTGAATACAGGTTAAATTTTGTCCAAAACGATTCCCCATCCATGACGGCTGACTTTCCATACTTCACTGACAATCTCAGAAAACCTAATCTGACGAAGAAGGAAGGGAATATTTCGATTTTCTACGATTTCTTCTAAGTTGCCCTTTCTGATTAGAATGAACTGTCTCATAATGAAGTTCACATTGTAATCCGGAGCTGTTTTGGTATAGCGATGATAGTTGTTAGCCTGAAGATGCCTAATGGGTCAACAAAGGCAAAGAAGGTGTATTAATTGCCACCTTTTTATTCTGGTAATCCTTGATGTAGTTGTTGTTTTTTCTGAGTAAGCCGAAATAGCAACAAATCTTCGGT
>CAZGCG010000616.1:0-1505 GCA_964524205.1 uncultured Sphingobacterium sp.
ATTATACCGGAAACGCGGCTGTAGATTCTGAAATCAGTGGAAGCGGTACTGTTGTTAAATTTTAAGAACCTGGTTATAGCCCAACAGAAGAGATCAGCGGTTGGTGATAACACCAACCGCAGGGAAACACCAGGCACAGGGATTAAAGGATTACCTTTCCACCTGGTTATTAAATCAGGCGGTGGTTAAATGTAACAATCCGGAGTATTTGAAAGTCTAAAAGGCAAAACCAGAGCGGAGCCAGCAACTTGGAACAAATACTCACAGGGAACGAAACCACCGGATTGTCTTACGATGATGCTGCTTTTGAACAATTGTTTAAAGCACATTTCAAGGCTTTGCATACCTATGCCAGTATGATGCTGCATCAGGACAGTCATGCCGAGGAAATTGTTCAGGGTATGTTTTTGAAACTTTGGGAAAAACGCGGGAACCTGGATGTTCAGACATCCATAAAGGCCTATCTTTACAAATGTGTTCACAATGATTGCCTGAACTATATAAATCATAAAAAAATACAATTGAAGTATCAGGACCATGCTGTTTTTACGATGAACGGACAAGCCGGAAAAAGCTCAGATAAGATTGAGCTGGAGGAATTACAGTTGCGTTTGAGGGAAGCACTGAATGAACTTCCTGAGCAATGCCGTACCATATTTCAGATGAGCCGTTTCGAAGAACTGAAATACAGGGAAATTGCCGACCAGCTTGGTCTTTCGGTTAAAACCATCGAAAATCAGATGGGGAAAGCTTTAAAAATACTTCGCATCAAGTTAGTTGACTTTTTGCCTTCAATAATACTTTTGTTTCACAGCGATTTTTTTAATTCCTGAACAGGATGAGCGACGATCTGTTAATAAAATATCTGCTTAGAGAAACAAGTCCGGAAGAGGATATTGAGTTGAGCCACTGGCTTGCTGAAGATCCTGAAAACCGGAAGGAATTTGAGCGATTTGAACTGATCTGGAAAGAAAGTAAAAATCTTGAACAGAAAAGTACGGTCGATCCGGATGCCGCATGGGTTAAATTTAAAGAACAGATCCCTGAGGCCGACCCAAAGGCAGTAATCCGACCTATCTCAAACAGATTTGGCTGGATCCGTATTGCAGCCGTCTTATTTATCATTGCCGGGGCATGGTCCATTTACCTGTTCCTTGGGCAAAATGGATACGATACGATATCCTCAGGTCAAATGGTTCGTACAGAAGTTTTACCAGATGGTTCTAAGGTTACACTGAATAAGAATGCAGTGCTGTCTTATAAAAAGGATTTTAAGGGAAGTATTCGAAATGTTAAATTAGAGCAGGGTGAGGTTTTCTTTGATGTAAGTCCGGATAAATCCAGGCCATTTATTATCGAGGCAGAACAGGTTAACATCCGGGTATTGGGAACATCATTCAATGTTAAAAAGAACCACGATCTAACCGAAGTGATAGTTGAAAGTGGATTTGTCAGGGTTAGTTTGAAAGATCAGCAGATCGAATTAAAAAAAGGTGAAAAAGTGC